>JAFZPK010000083.1 GCA_017552515.1 Deltaproteobacteria bacterium
GAAAAACGAGAGGCCAACGCAGGAATATCATGGATATTTATGGAATTTTTGGTTATCCCATTGCGCATTCCCGTTCCCCCCAGATGCATAACCGCACCTTTCAAAAATTGGGGATCGACGCAGTCTACGTGCCCTTCCTGATTGAGCCCAATCGTCTTGCGGAAGCCGTTGCCGCTCTGCGGGCACTCAATATCAGAGGCGTCAACATTACCATTCCGCATAAAGAGGCCGTGCTCAAACTGCTCGATGAACTGGCGCCGGAGGCGCACCTCATCGGAGCCGTAAATACCATCGTCAATTGTGATGGGCATCTTGTCGGCCACAACACGGACTGCCTGGGTTTCATGCGCTCCCTGCGGCATGAACTGAACTTCGAGCCAAAGGACAAACGGATTCTGCTCCTCGGGGCCGGCGGTGCAGGCCGGGCGGTGACTGTGGGACTGGCGCAGGCCGGAGCCGCGCAGATCACACTCTTTGACCAGCGCGAAACCATTTGCCATCACCTAATCGACGAATTTGCGCCCCGATTTGAAAGCATCCGATTTGCTTGTTTTTCAGGCGATCAGACATCCCTCCTGGAGAAAATGTCAAACTTTGATCTGCTCATCAATGCCACGCCGGTAGGCATGAAGGGGGAATGCTGGTTCGATGGACAGGAATCGCTTCTTCCTCCCCATGTATACGATCTGGTCTATTCTCCGCAGGGAACTCCATTGACCCGGGCGGCCCAGTCCGCCGGAAAACGGGTGGTCGATGGCACAGGAATGCTGGCCGCGCAAGGTGAAGAAGCTTTTTTCCTTTGGCGGGGACAATACCCCCCTGCAGGTTGGATGAAACAATGTATCCGGGACTGAACCCGGCTTAATGAGCAGATTGAGCAAAGCAAGGCCCTTCCCTGAAACCGGACAGGCATGAGGCGTGCTTTTTTCTCCGCACGGGTATTGGCAAATCAGGCTGGAATGAATTCACTGTACACAATAACGGTCCCGGTATTGCAAAGAGATTCATGCAAATATTTTTAATCCATTTTGCACAACCAGGGGCAAGAAAACCGGAGCGAGGCCATTTACCGTGTATTCCAGTGTCAAACAGCACAATAGTGCCATCAACACGATCAACTTGCCCACACGCGGAGCTCGGTTCGTCATAACGCTACCAGCCCTAAGCTGAAGCAATATCACGGGAAAACAGGGATCCTATGCAAAATTCCATTCTGGTCGTGGATGACGAAAAAAGCGTACGGGAACTTTTCTCCACTCTCCTGCGGGAGGAAGGTTATCAGGTCACCACTGCGGAAGATGGAGAACAGGCGCTTGCCGAGCTCAACAATACGCCGTTTGATTTGGTCATCAGTGATGTGAAAATGCCACGCATGAACGGCTTCCAACTCCTGGACCACATCCGGCAGCATTACCCGGATACACTTTTCATCCTGCTCACCGCTTTTCCCAATGCCGAAGAGGCAGTCAACGCCATGAAGCATGGCGCCTATGATTACATCGCCCAACCCTTCAAGGATGAAAAAATTCGTCTCATCATCAAAAACGCGCTGGGGCAAAAAACTCTGCATGCTGCGGGCTCAAGACAACATCCCTCCGCAGCCCAAAGCATTCAGGACAACATCATCGGGCAGAGCCCACCCATGCGGAAGCTCCACGCGCTTATTGAACACATTGCCCCAACCAAAGCCACCGTGCTGATAACCGGAGAATCGGGAACCGGCAAGGAAGTGCTGGCCCGCGCCATCCATAACAACAGCAAACGTAAGGGAACGCCGTTTATAGCCATCAACTGCGGAGCCATTCCGGAAAACCTGCTGGAAAGCGAGCTGTTCGGCTACGAAAAAGGCGCCTTTACCGGCGCCACTACCGCCAAAACCGGTCTGTTCGAGATTGCCAGCGGCGGGACGCTGTTTCTCGACGAAATTGGCGATCTGCCGCCCCTCATGCAGGTTAAACTCCTGCGGGTGTTACAGGAACGCGAGATCCGCAAGATTGGAGGAACCCACAGCATTGCCGTCGATTTCCGCCTGATTGCCGCCACCAACAAAAATCTGGAGCAGGAAGTTGCGGAGAATCGTTTCCGGGAGGATCTGTTCTACCGTCTTAACGTCATTCAGCTGGAATTGCCCCCTTTACGAGCCCGCAGTGATGACATTCCCCTGCTGGCGGAACATTTCCTGCACAAGATCGCCCCCGAACGCAAACTGGTTTTCTCCAGGGAAGCCATGCGGATCATGAAGGACTACAGCTGGCCGGGCAACATCCGCGAGTTGGAAAATGTTGTCGAACACACGACGATTTTTACCATCACCAGAGAAATTCGTAAGGAAAGCCTGCCGCCGCAGTTACTCAAGAACAAAACCGATGACGGTTCCACACCGCCCCTGGCACTCAAGGAGCTTCCCGACGAAGGGCTGGATCTGGATGAATATCTTGGACAGATAGAAAAGGATATCCTTTTGAAAGCACTGGAGAAAAACCACGGCATCCGCAAACGTGCCGCCCAGTTTCTGCACATCTCTTTCCGCTCCATCCGTTACCGGCTGGCCAAATACAACATCGCCCTGGGCGATGACGAGAACAAGGAGCCGTTATGAGACAACAAACCGTAGCCGCAGTGCAGCGGCATATCATTGAAGCGCCGGAGCTGAACCGGGAGCAGTGTGCCGCGGCCATCGCGGAAGCCGCCGCCGCCGGCGCAAACCTGGTGGTCCTGTCCGAACTGCACAACAGCCCCTATTTCTGCCAGATCGAAAATCCCGATTTCTTCGATCTGGCCGAACCCATTCCCGGCCCCTCAACCACCTATTTCGGCAATGTCGCCCGCTGCTGCGGCGTAGTCGTGGTCATTTCACTGTTCGAGCGGCGAGCTCCCGGACTTTGCCACAATACTGCGGTCGTCCTGGAAAAAGACGGCTCCATCGCCGGCTGTTACCGCAAGATGCACATTCCCGACGATCCGGGCTACTATGAAAAATTCTACTTCACCCCCGGTGATACCGGCTTCCGGCCCATTCGGACTTCCGTCGGCTCGCTGGGCCTTCTGATCTGCTGGGATCAGTGGTTCCCCGAAGCCGCCCGGCTGATGGCGCTGGCCGGCGCGGATCTGCTGATCTACCCGACCGCCATCGGCTACGACCCGCATGAGCCCGAAGAGGAGCAACGCCGGCAACTTGAGGCCTGGATCACCATCCAGCGTGCCCATGCCATTGCCAACAACCTTCCCGTCATCAGCGTCAACCGGGTCGGTTTTGAAAATCATCCCGTTGAAGACAACTATGGCATCGAGTTTTGGGGAAACAGTTTCATTGCCGGCCCCCAGGGTGAATTTCTGGCACGCGCGGGCGCTCATGAAGAAAGCACGCTGCTGGCCACGCTCGACCTCGACCGGACGGAATCCACGCGTCGCATGTGGCCCTTTTTGCGCGATCGCCGAATTGACGCCTACGAAGATCTCCTCAAACGGTTCCGCTCCTGAAAAGCGCCTGTCATCTCAAACCTGCATACAAACAGGGGGAAGGCACTTCAAATCCTTCCCCCTGTTTGTTTTATCAAAAAATTTTCAATCCTTTTCAGGCTCAGCTACGCACCGCCGGCAGCAACTCATCGAGCAGATCAAACAGTTCCTGCATGTCCTTCAATGTATAATCTCCCATGTGCGCAATCCGGAAGGTCTTGTTCTTGATCTTGCCGTAGCCGTTATCAATGGCATAACCGCGTTCTCCGGCCAGTTTTTTAAGAGCCTCCAGATCCGTGCGATCATCGTTGCGGACACAGGTGAGCGTCATCGAATAGCTGCCGGGTTCCGGGAAAAGCGTAAATCCTCTTGAAAGCGCCCAGTTGCGGGTGGCTTCCGCCATCTCGCGGTGCCGTTGATAGCGCTTTTCCAATCCTTCGGAAGCCATTTTCAGCAGCTGCTGATGCAGCGCAAAGATCTGGCTGATGCAGGGGGTGCTGGGGGTATTGTTCTTCTCGTCACTTTTGGCGAATTCTACAAAATCGAAATAGTAGCCCCGTCCGGGGATCGTCTCCGCCTTGGCCAGCGCCCGCTCCGAAACCGCGCAAATGGCCAGTCCCGCCGGCAGGGCAAAGGCCTTCTGCACACCGGCAATGCAGACATCGGTTTTGAGTGCATCCAGATCCAGCGGTACCGCCGACATGGAGGAAACGGTATCCAGTATGAAGGAAACATCGGGATAGCGCTGCATCACCTCGGCAATTTCCGCCACAGGACTCATAACGCCGGTGGACGTTTCGTTGTGAATCAGCGTCATGGCGTCATATTTGCCAGTTGCCAGAGCCTTGTCCACCAACTCCGGAGTAATCGGTTTCCCCCACTCCACTTCCACCAGATCGGCTTCTTTGCCGCAACGCAGGGTAACGTCATGCCACTTTTTCGAAAAGGCGCCATTGGCAAAATTGACGCAACGTTTCCCTACGAGATTCCGCACCGCTCCTTCCATGATGCCAAACGAACTGGAGGTCGAAAGAAATACCCGTTCGCGGGTGTTCAGCAACCAGCGCAAGTGCTCCACAACGTCCTTGTGCAGAGCCGCATATTCCTTGGTGCGATGCCCAATCATCGGCTGCGCCATAGCTGCCAGCATATCGGGACTCACCTGGGTGGGCCCGGGGATGTACAGTTTTTTAGCCATGATTTTTCCTTTCCCATTTGCAATACGTAAAATATAGTCTCTATACCTTGCTAAAGATTTTACGCCAATCCTGCGCCAAAAGCGGCAAAAATTTCTCAAAATGAGGCAAAGGGCGTTTTCGGTGGGAAAACTTCCTCATTTTCAACAATCATCCGATGCTGTGGAAAGGAGTGCCTGCGTGCTTCTGGAAGTCGAAAACCTTGCCACCCATTTCGCTGGCACACATGGTCTGACGCAGGCGGTGCGCGGCGTCAGCTTTACACTTTCCGAAGGAGAAACGCTGGCGCTCGTGGGTGAATCGGGATGCGGCAAATCGGTCACCGCACTCTCGTTGCTTCGTCTGGTACCACCGCCGGGAAAAATCGTGTCTGGCGTCATTCGCTTTGAAGGCACCGATTTAAGCAGGCTCTCCGAAAAGGAGATGCGCCAGGTCCGCGGAAACCGGATCGCCATGATCTTTCAGGAACCGACCACTTCTCTCAATCCGGTGCTGACCATAGGCGATCAGATAACCGAAGTTTTGCGGCTGCACCTTAAACGAAGTGCAAAAGAAGCCCAGGAGGAAGCCGAGGATCTGCTGCATCAGGTGGGAGTGCCGGCTGCCTCGCGCCGGCTGCGCGACTATCCGCACCAGCTTTCCGGAGGCATGCGGCAACGGGTCATGATCGCCATGGCGCTGGCTTGCCGCCCCAAACTGCTCATCGCCGACGAACCAACCACCGCGCTGGATGTTACCATACAGGCCCAGATTCTTGAGCTGCTGAAACAGCTCAAAGAGCAGCGCCGGATGGCCATTCTGCTGATCAGCCATGATCTGGGAGTTGTGGCGCAGTCGGCCGATCGGGTGGCGATCATGCGCGAGGGAATCATTGTGGAGCAAGCGCCAGCAACGGAACTCTACCGGAATCCCCTGCATCCCTATACGCAAGGCCTGCTCAACTGCATACCCCAGCTGGGCGAACGCCACATTCCGCTGCGTCTCATGCCGGAAACGCCCCTGCCGGAAATATTCGGAGAACGCAACGGCATGGCACCGCCGCTGGTCAATGCGGGTGCACATCACTGGGTCAGGAGCTGGGAGCAAACATCGCCGCCAGCGCCTGAGTGATTGAGGACGGGCTTACTGGTTATCGCCAAAAAAGATGAAACGGAAATTGTCGGCGGTAACGCGCTCGCCACGCCGCGTACGCAGAATCTCCTCGTGAACGGTGAACTGGGTGGCCACTTCCTGATGGATACCGGCCAAGGTGGTGACATCCCGTTTGCGAACTATCTCCTCCAAAAGCACATCCATCACCCGGTCCAGATAACTGTGCAAAGTTTCAACCAGCTTGTTTATGGAAAGCACTTCTTTTCCAGAATCGCGCAAGGTGATCACGGCGCGCATGATACGGCGCGCCTGCCAGGCCGTGGAAACAGCATAGGCACGCAGGGTTTCCGCATAGGCTGCCGCCGAATGGAACTGCATATGCAGATCGTCCAGACGCCAGATCAGAAGCGCATGCTCACCCAGCGCCTTCCGCAAAGCCTCCCGCTGCCCGCTTCGGCTTTCGTCCGCGACCAGCAGGAGAATCTTTTCAATGATATTGTTCCCCGGCGTACTGGTCTCCACTATCTTCATGGCGTCCTGCGCCTCCGAATTGCGGATCGACTTGACCAGATCGGCGGCCACCTTGGCGGCATAGCCACGAGTCGCATAGTGCACCAGATTGCGTACAATCCGGGCGCTGTCGTCGGTTTTGCGGCGTGGTGCCGGGAAAAGCGCCTCAATGCCGGACCACAGTTCCAAAAGCTGGCTTTCTACGGCGGTAGCGCTCAACGCGGTGTTGTGCCGCTGGAAGGAACGCAGCAGGCGCTGAATGGAGTCGTCGTCCAGCTTGTCGCTGAACACCGTAACAATGGTGTTGTTGAGCAGGCGGGACAACTGGCCGGCACTGTGATCCGGACGTTTCAGAATCGCCGCCACCGGCTTGCCGTAGATTCCTGAAGTCGATTTCTCCAGATCGTACACCAGCGCCGCACGGCTCCATTCCAGTTCCGTGCGGTGCACATGAAACCGGGTAAATTTTTCCAGCGACAGCAATTTTTGTTCGGCAATCTGCCGGGCGCTGAAACCGTCGAAGGCTTCAATATCCACAAAGGTAAGATAGCCGGAGAGCCGGAAATTCTTGTCGAGAAAAATGCTGATGTTCTTGTCTTCCGCAAATGTTGCCGCATCCGGACAGCTGGTATCCGCCGAGATGTTCATATGGACCGGGAATTTGTTCAGATATTTGAAATCCTTGCCGGTACGGAACACCACCGACCAGAATTTGGGAATGGAGGAAAAACGGCGGAGAAATTCGTCCAGATCCGCATAACTGGTTATGGAACGCCCCTGGGGATCGAAGAAAAAGCTTTTGTTTTCAAAGAAGATATGCTCCGGCGAATAGCCAATATCTATCAGCTCCGTCAGAAAAACCTTGGTCAGTCTCACAATCGCCGGCCGGTCGCCCTTCGTTATTTTTTCCCGCAAAAGATCACCAACCCGCTCTATGTAGTGCATCTCCAAAAAGTTCTGAAGCTGCTGCAGCAACGGCGTCAGCGTGTTCCAGTCGGAAATGCCGGAGAGCCGCACCACCAGATCCTCCCGCAAAGCCGGCGCTACCTCCTCAACAATCGGATCCTTCTGAATCTCCTGAATCAGCTCCTCCAGCACCGGCCGGAAGTCCGTCTCGTCGAAACCGGAAACGTCCGCCTCTCCCAAAATCTGCAACAGTTCACGGCAAAGAACCTTGGCATCGCAGACCGGCACCTTGTAGATGTCGATGGAATAGTTGAAAAGCAGCTCCTCAATGAGCTGCGCAAAAAACAGAATATTGCGGGTTTCGTCGTTGAGAATCCAACGGGACAGATTGGGCGGCAGCATGAAAACTCCTTTGCTTGACACAGAATAAAAAACGGCAGTCGAATTTTTAGGTTTTAAATCTCTCTTTAAGCTTTTTGCCCGTCACGTTCCAGCCAGGTCCGGATAGCAGCCTCCTGCTGCGGCCAGGCGGCAGCCAGGCGCTCGCGCAAAAAACCGGCCAGCACACTGTCGAACATCTGAATGCCGGTTTCCAGAAGACTCATCCGTTCAAAGAAAACCGCCTCCCGTTCCATGGCGGCATCTACCAGATCATCTTTTTCGATCTTCACCTTCGGAGTTCTGAAAGAGGCAAAATGGAACTTTTCCCCTTTCAAGTTCATTTTCCAAAGGTTTTCCTCCTGTTCCAGATAGAGCGTCGCATCCAGAATACTCTTGCCGCTCAGGAGCGCGGCGCGTACTTCCTGAAAATGATCCTGCGGACCACTGACGGCAACCTTCTGCACCCCTTCGGGATTGTCGCCGCCAGCCAATGTCAGATGTTCGTCAAGATAGGCAACGAAACACTCCCCGTTGGCCAGCGGGCCAGGCCGGCAGACCGCATATTCCGAAGTGTCGGTCATGGTATGGTAGATCAGCCAAAGAAAGAAATCGCAGCCCAGCCAGCGGTTGGCCGCACACAGCTCCTGCACATCGTCGCTTGTCGCCTGGTTGGCGGCGACAAGTGATTCCTTCAGCTCATTGTCCACCACGTTCAGAGCGCGGGCATAGGGCGGCACCGGAACCAGCCGCAAGCCCTCGAAGGTTTTGCTGAACAGTTCCATCAAAATATCGATGATGGCCGAACTGAGGCCGGCAAAACTTACCGTATCCTGTTCGGTATTCCAGACCAGATCGACCAGCAGCGGCGATGGCAGGGTGCGCTGCAGCAGATCGAGCCGCACGCTTTCACGCATCTCCTCGCGCTGGCGGCGCGGCACCCGCCGAAACTGCGGATTGGCCGCCAGAAAGTCGGCCTCGGCGCGCTGCAGATATTGCCTGACCAGGGTCGCCGGCAGACGACGCGCATCACGGCGCAGGGTAAAGGCAAAGTAGTGCTCGTGCTGGAAAACATGCGGTCCGGCAAAACCGCTTTCATCGGGATTGCCAAATTCCACCCATCCCACCGCCGACTCCTCACAGCTCTCCTCAATGGAGCAAAATCCATGTTCCGCCAGCCGTTCGGCCGCCCATGCGGCCAGGTCACCCGCAGGCCGCTCGCCCACCACATGAAACTGACAGATACTGCACGTTGCACTGAGTAAACCCATAACGTTCTCCCAAGCGTGTGAAGACTCCGTTCCCCAAAAGCCGCAAAAAGCCTCTTGGGATGGATTTATCTTAATTATAATTCTGCACTATTAAGGCTTGCATACTCTGCAATAGCGACATAAATCTCAATCCGGCGGCGAAGAGCCGTCTCTGACCACAATATATTAAGCACGCGCGCCCTTTAATGCCGCTTTTGTGGCTGCCTGAACTTCTGAAGGGGTATATACTCTGTTCATTGCAATGTCTTTACGCGCCATTGCAATATCTTCCACCAATTCTTCATATTCTTGCGTGTATTCATCAATCATACGCAACAACAATTCATCACTCTTTTGCCCTGTTTGTTGCTGCAAGCGCTGCCACGAGGCACATCTGTCGGCATTTAACTCAACTTGTACTAACATGTGCATACTCCAACACTATGAACAAAATGACAGTATCAAAGGTGTCCATACCCTAATCATGCACATCCCCGCCCGCCGCTTCGTTTCGCGAATCCCTCCAGAGCGTGAAGGAGAGCAGGGCCACACCGATGCAGATGGCGGAATCGGCGATATTGAAGGCCGGCCAATGATGGCCTTTCCAGTAGACATCAATAAAGTCGATGACTTCCCCCAAACGAATCCGATCGATCAGGTTGCCGGCCGCCCCTCCCAAAATAAGCGCAAGAGGCAGACGCATTGAGGGACTGTCCTCGGAATGCCGCCTTAAATACCAGAGAATCACCAGGCAGGCCAGCGTCGAAACAATGATGAAGAAGGGCTTGCGAATGGAGCTGTTGGCCAGAATGCTGAACGCGGCCCCCTGGTTGCGCACCGAGACGATGGCCAGCAGATCGGGGATGACCGATACCGCCTCAAACAGTTCGAAGCGGGTTTCGATGTACCACTTGGTGATCTGATCGAACACGATGACCGGCAGCGTAACCCACAGCACCATTCGCCACATAAAATTTGCCCCCGTTTTTTCAAGCATCCTTCACGTCAGGCAGGCCGCGCAAAATACCAGCGCAACGCTCGCAGACATCCGGATACTGCGAGTCTTCGCCCACGGTCTCGGAGTAGTTCCAGCAGCGCTCGCACTTTGCGCCCAAAGCCTTCGCCACCCGGATCTTCAGGCCCGGCACCGTTTCGGCGGCAAGCCCATCTTCCACGGACGGCACCAGTTCCACCTGCGAGACAATACACAGCGCCGGCAGTTCCGCCTTATAGGCCAGGAGCAGTTCCCGCCACTCGCCCTCCGGAATCTCCAGCTCCACCCGGGCATCCAGCGAATGACCGATCAGCTTGGCGTTGCGGGCCTGTTCCAGCGCCTTGGCGATCTCCTCGCGCACCGCAAGCAAACGCTCATAACGTGCCTCCAGTTCCTCATCGACACGCGCGGGATCCTCTTTGGGAAATTCGGCCAAATGAACGCTTTCCTCATGCCGTCCCGGCATGCACTGCCAGATCTCGTCGGCGGTAAAGCTCAAAACCGGCGCGATCAGACGCGTCAGCGCATCAAGGATCCGATACATCGCCGTCTGGCCGCTGCGCCGTTCGAAGCTTTCGGGGCCATAGATGTAGAGCCGGTCCTTCAATACGTCGAGATAGAAGGCGCTCATGTCCACGATGCAGAAGTTGTGCACCGCATGATAGAGAAGATGGAATTCGTAATCGTCATAGGCCTTGCGCAGACGCGCCGTCAGCTTTTCCAGGCGGGAAAGGGCCCAGCGGTCGATCTCCATGAGTTTTTCCAGCTCAATGCTGTCACGCTCGGGATCAAAACCCGCAAGGTTGCCCAGCATGAAGCGGGCGGTGTTGCGGATGCGGCGATAGGCGTCGGAAAGGCGCTGGAGAATCTCCTGACTCAGACGAATGTCGTCGCGGTAATCCTGGGCCGCCACCCACAGGCGCAGAATCTCCGCGCCAAATTTTTTGATAATCTCATCGGGCTTGATGACGTTGCCCACCGACTTGGACATCTTGCGGCCGGCGCCATCCACCACGAAACCATGCGTCAGCACCGCATGGTAGGGCGGAATGCCGCGGGTGCCCATGCTGGCCAGCAGGCTGGAATGGAACCAGCCGCGATGTTGATCGCTGCCTTCCAGATAAAGATCCGCGGGCGCGTGCAGATAGTCGCGGTTTTCCAGCACCGCGGCCCAAGAAACACCCGAGTCGAACCACACATCGAGAATGTCGTGTTCCCGGGTGAAGTGATCGTGCCCGCAGGCGCGGCAACGCGTTCCCTCGGGCAGGAAGAAGGCGGCATCATGCTCGAACCAGATATCGCTGCCCTGCTCTTCGAACATGTCGGCAACATGTTCCATGATTGCGCTGTCGACCAGCGCCTCGCCACATTTTTCGCAGTAGAAGACGGTGATCGGCACACCCCACTTGCGCTGGCGGCTGATGCACCAATCGGGACGGTTTTCGATCATGCCGTAGATGCGGTTGCGTCCCCAGGAAGGCGTCCAGGCCACATGGTTGATGGCATCCAGCGACTTGGCGCGCAGATCGCCCTCTTCCATGGAGATAAACCACTGCGCGGTAGCGCGGAAGATAACCGGCTTCTTGCAGCGCCAGCAATGCGGGTAGCTGTGCGTGATTTTGGACTCTTTCAGCAGCATGCCGAATTCCAGCATCTTGTCGCAGACCGCGCGGTTGGCGGTGTGGATATCCATGCCCGGGAAAAATTCGACATCATCGCGATAACGGCCGTAGTCATCGACAGGATTGTATACATCCAGCCCATAACGCAGCCCCACCACATAGTCGTCCGCTCCGTGACCGGGAGCGGTATGAACGCAGCCGGTACCAGCATCCAGTGTAACATGCTGCCCCAGGATGATTAGAGACGGCCGTTTGTACAGCGGATGCCGGCACTTTTTCCGCTCCAGCAGCCGCGCGGAAAATGTGGCCAACACCTGCGGAGACTGCCAGCCCAGCTCCGCCGCGACCGCATCCTTGAGTCCCTCGGCAACGATAAACACCTCGTCCGCCACCTTGACCGCCACATAGGGCAGATCGGGATTGAGGCAGACCGCCAGATTGGCCGGAATGGTCCAGGGTGTGGTTGTCCAGATGATGAGCGAAAGTTTTTCGTCCTTCAAAGCCGCCAGTTCGTCGGGAAGCTCATCGTCGTAGGGGAACTTCACGAAGATGGAGGAGGACGTATGATCGGCATACTCCACTTCGGCTTCGGCCAGTGCGGTTACGCAGGAGCAGCACCAGTGCACCGGCTTTTTCCCCTTGTAAAGGTTGCCGCGCGCGGCAAAGTGCGCCAGCTCGCGCGCAATGGTCGCCTCATAGTGGGGAGTCATGGTCAGATAGGGCTTGTCCCATTCGCCCAAAACACCCAGACGTTCAAATTCGGCGCTTTGAATCTCCTGCCATTCCTTGGCGTAGGCGCGGCAGGCGCGGCGGATATCAACGGTGGAGCAGTCCTTCTTCTTGGAGCCCAGCTTCTTGTCCACCATCAGCTCAATGGGCAGGCCATGGCAGTCCCAGCCCGGGACATAGGGAGCGAAACAGCCTTCCATCCGTTTGCTTTTAATGATGATATCCTTCAGGATCTTGTTGAGGGCATGACCGATGTGGGTGTTGCCGTTGGCGTAGGGCGGGCCGTCGTGCAGCACGAAGGACGGCTGGCCAGGACGCGCGGTGGACATTTTCCGGTAAAGATCCATTTCCTGCCAGTGCTTGAGCATTTCCTGCTCCCGCTGCGGGAGATTGGCGCGCATGGGAAAATCGGTGACGGGAAGATTCAGAGTATTTTTATAATCCATCGGGTTCTAGGCCTCCAGCCGCTCAAGGACGGCATGAATATCCGCCCTTTTCATTGATAAGATGTTGTTTTCATAAGAAAAAAGATTTTATAAGATGAACAGGATACCCAAAGCAAGCCAAAAGTTGCAACAAAAAGGACCGATGCCCCGCATGGACGGGCCATCCGCAGAAAAACAGCCGCGTCTTTTTTTCGAAACCCGCCAGGACGGGGCTTCCCGCGGGAAAAGCTTGAAAAGGATTTGAAAAGCGTAAAGAGAGCCGATATACCAACAGAGCATCCACAGGCCAGCAGGGCCTTACGCTCCACAACGAAAAAGGGACTGACGAAAGAAACATCCATGCTGCCCAAAGTCGATCTGCATACCCACACCATCGCCTCCGGCCACGCTTTCGGCACCGTGAACGAAAATGTCATGGAAGCGGCCGCCAAAGGCCTGGAAGTGATCGGCATAAGCGATCACGGCCCGGCGGTTCCCGGAGCGCCGAATATCGTCTACTTCAGCTGTCTGGGCTTTCTCCCGCGCACCCTGCACGGTGTCACCGTGCTGCGCGGCGTCGAGGCCAACATCTTCCACGATGGTTCCATTGATCTGGACGAACGGCAACTGGAACGTCTCGATTACGTCATGGCGGGCCTGCACGGCGAGGCCGGCTACGCCGGAGCGACGGCAAACGATCACACCAGGGCGATTATCGCGGCCATGGGCAATCCTCGCATCCGGATCATCACCCACCCCGGCAATCCCCGCTTTCCAGCCCATCTGGAAGAGCTGGCGCGCGCCGCGGCGGATACCGGCACCGCGCTGGAGCTCAACAACAGTTCGCTGACCTGCGCACGTCCCGGAAGCAGCCCACGCTGCCATGAACTGGCGCGGCTCTGTGCCCGTTTCGGCGCGCCGGTGGCCATCGGCAGCGACGCGCACATTCCGCAGGCGGTGGGCGTGCTGGATGCGGCGCTGGAAATGGCGCTGGAAGCAGGACTTTCCTGGGAGCAAATCGTCACCCGGGACCGCGACGCCATTTTCGATTTCCTGAGGATCACGCCATAAACAACGGCGCGCTCACGGGCATTTTCGATTCGGAAGTGAGAGAGTAACGATGAAGATAACAGATGTCGTAAAAGATAAACGGATATTGCTCTGGGGCTACGGGCGCGAAGGCAAGGCGATGGAGCGCTTTTTGAGAGAGAAGGCGTCGGTAAGGGAATGCGCCGTCTATGAGGGCGGTCAGGATGGAATCGATGAGGAAGCGTACGATTTCATCATCAAGAGTCCGGGGATCGTGGCCGATGCCCGCGGCAGTTCCTATACATCCATGACGGAGCTGTTCCTGGGAGAATTTGCGAAGCAGACGATCGGCGTCACGGGGACGAAGGGGAAAAGCACGGTAACGTCTCTGCTGTACGAGGTTCTCTCCCGCGAGCTGAAGAGAAAGGTTCTTCTGGTTGGCAACATGGGCCTGCCGTGCCTGAACTACTACGACGAGATAGACGAAGACACCGTGATCCTGTTCGAGATGTCGTGCCATCAGCTGCAGTATCTCACCCGTTCCCCGCACGTGGCCGTATTTCTGAATCTGTTCCCGGAGCACCTGGATCACTACGGGACGGTGGAGAAATACACGGAAGCCAAGATGAACATCACGAAGTGGCAGCGGGAAGACGACTTTCTGTTCGTCGGCGAGCAGCTGCGCGGCGTGGAGAGCCGGGCGAAAAAAATTGTGATCCCGCAGGAAGTGCCACGCGAATTCGAGCTGCGGCTCAAGGGGAAGCACAACCAGTTCAACGCCCAGATGGTCTACACGATCAGCACGGAGCTGTTCGGATGCGACGGTGAACGGGTCAGGGAGATCATGAGCGGTTTCTCCACACTGCGGCACCGGCTGGAGTGCGTCGGCACATTCGACGGGATTGAATACTACGACGATTCCATTTCCACGATTCCGGAGGCTACAATCCAGGCGGCCGGCAGTGTCCCGAACGCGAAGACCCTGCTGATCGGCGGCATGGACCGGAACATCCCCTACGGTGTGCTGGAGGAGTTCATCGGCGCTCACCCGGAGTACAACTACATACTGATGTACGCGTCCGGAAAACGGATCTACGGGGAACTGGCAAATGTCTCATCGTGTCACTACTGTGAAGATCTGAAGGAAGCGGTTGAACTGGCGAAGAAGATCACGAAAAAGGGAGAGGCCTGCATTCTGTCCCCCGCCGCCGCGTCCTACGGATACTTCTCGGATTTTCAGGAGCGCGGCGACGTGTTCCGGGAGCTTGTGAAGTCCGGAAAGCGCTGAAGCGGCGTGTCCTCTTCCGGTCCGAAAGCATGGAACAAGGAAAGACGTTTGAAGTATGAAGAACGAGACGAAACTGGTTTTCACCGGCGATATCGGATTCGATCACTACATGCACAAAAAGTGGGAGGACCCGGAGCTGCTGTCCGCGGGGGTCGTCAACCTTTTTAAAGACGCGGATCATGTGATCGTCAATCTGGAGGGCGCCCTGGTGGGTCCCGACGCGGAGCGCGTGCAAAGCGCGGAGATGCGGCTGATGCACACCATCGATCCGGCGGCGGTGAGCGTCCTGCGCAAAATTGACGCGCGCATCTGGAACCTGGCGAACAACCACATGATGGACGCGGGCGCCTATGGCCTGCAGAAAACGCTGGAAGAAGCCGGACGCTTTGGCGCGCGCACGATCGGGGCGGGGATGAACCTCGACGAGGCCATGCGTCCCCTTTTTTTCGATGCGGCAGGCGGAATCGGGCTCTTTGCGGTCGGGTACCAGCGGGGCTGCAAGCCGGCCGACGTGGACAAGGCGGGCTGCTTTTTGTGGAATGAAATGGAGAAGATCCGGGAAACTGTCGCCTCGATCAAAAAGACGTGCAGGTGGTGCGTCTTGGTCGTCCACGGCGGAGAGGAGTTTACGGCGCTGCCGTCCCCGTACACGCGCGACCGGTATCTGCAGTATCTTGACATGGGCGTGGACGTGATCGTCGGGCACCATCCGCACGTGCCGATGAACTACGAGCGGAGCGGGAACAAGGCGATCTTCTACTCGCTCGGCAATTTTATTTTCGACACGGATTACCAGAGGGCGCAGTTTCACACCGAGGAAGGCGTGATCCTGACGCTGTCTTTCACAGAAAACGGGTGGACATTCCGGGCGGACGGCATCGCGGTCGACCGGACCTGCGAGCGGATCGTTCCGGCCGCGCTTCCGCGGATCTTTGTGGACATTCCGGAAAACGAATACGTGCTTCTTTCTCCGCTGGCCACAAAGATGTTCATCGCGGCAACGAAGCGGCAGCAAATTTTCCTGTACCCGGAAAAATTCCGGAACGCCACGGAAGAGGAGTGGCTGGAGCATTTTCTGAATCCGAAGCGAAGCGGCCGCGTGATCGGAGAGGGACTCGATTTCCACATCCTGCTGGAGGTGGCCAGGGAAGCGGAAAAAGGGGACTGGGAGAAGAGTTCGCTGACAGATATAAAGAACTATATCCTTGAACAAATGTGAAACGTAAGTCGTGCCGTCTGTGGAAGAAAGGCAACGATCTCTCTGGAAAAAAAGGACTTCCCATGAAGCTTATCAAATGGATGATTCCGTTGGCCCTGCTCGTGCTGATTTTCTGCATTGTATCCATACTGCGGGACAACCGGGCAGCGCCCAAAAACGCTCCCGTCAAAATCGTCGTCCCCGCTTCACAGAAGGCGACATCGCAGGTGACGCTCTACTTTGGCTCGGAGGATGGCAAATTTCTGATGCCCGAAACCCGGGAAATCACCGGTTGCGACGGCGACCAGGGCAGCTGCGTGCGCTCCATTGTGCAGGAACTGGTCAAAGGTCCCGCCACAGCGGGACTGGTGCGGCTCCTGCCGCAGGAGACGGAACTTCAGGCCTTTATCGAACAGGACGGTGTAGCTGTCCTGAGCTTCAATACGGAACTGTGCACCCGGCATTCGGGCGGCAGCATGCCGGAACTGCTCACGGTCTATTCGCTGGCCGATACCCTGGCGACCAACTTTTCGTACATGCGCCGCATCCGGATTCTGGTAGACGGCGGCGAGGTGGAAACCCTGAAAGGCCACGTGGATCTGCGGCATCCCATTGCGGCCAACTTCTCCTGGGTGAAGCCGGAACACGGCGGGACGGCGGCTCCCGGCGAAGAGATGCCGCCAACCTTCATTGACGAAGACGTGGAAAAGGAAAGTCCCGGCGACGGCATGCAGCCAACCTTCATCGATGAAGACGTGGAAAAGAAAGCTTCCGACGACGCCATGATGCCAACCTTCATTGACGAAGACGTGGAAAAGAAAACTCCCGCCGACGACATGCAGCCAACTTTCATTGACGAAGACGTGAAAAAGGAAACGCCATGAGCGACTTTCGCAGCGAACTACGCCGCCGCATTCTGGTGCAGGACGGCGCCAAGGGCACGATGTTGCAGTCGCGGGGACTTGCTCCCGGCGCCTGCCCGGAGGAGATGAACATACGCCAGCCGGAGATTGTGACCGGCATTCACCGCGAATACGCGCTTGCCGGCGCCGACATCATCGTCACCAACACCTTTGGCGGCAACCGCGTCAAGCTGGCCAACTATCACCTGGAATCGAAGCTGTATGACATCAACGCCTTCGGCGTGGAAGCGGCGCGGCGGGCGGCCGGTCCGGAACGCTTCGTGGCCGGTTCGGTCGGTCCCACCGGACGCTTCATGGAACCGGAAGGCGACGCCAGCTTTGACGAGATGCTTGACATCTTCAGCGAGCAGCTTCGCGCGCTGCACGCCGCCGGAGTCGATCTGGTGACCTTCGAGACCTTTCTGGACATCCGCGAACTGCGCGCCGCGGTGATCGCCTGGCATGATCTGTGCTCGTTGCCTTGCATGGCGCTGATGACCTTCGATGCCAAGGGCCGCACCGTGCTGGGTTCCACACCACAGGCCGCGGCGGTCACGCTGGAGGGCCTGGGGGCGGATGTCGTGGGCGCCAACTGCGGCCTGGGCGTGGAAGGCATCCGCGAAATGCTCGGCAAAATGCGCGAGGTTACCAGCCTGCCGCTGATCTCCCAGCCCAACGCCGGCCTGCCGCAGCTGCGCGACGGCAAAACCTTCTTTCCCGGAACGCCCCGGGAGATGATCGCCGCTCACGAGCAGCTCGCGGCCCTGGGCGTGCGGGTGATGGGCGGATGTTGCGGCACCACGCCGGATTTCATCCGCGCCATCAGTGAAGATATCCCGCGCTGGAGCGCCCCCTGGGAAGCTCCTCAGCCCCGCACGTTGCTTTCCAGCCGGGAAAACGTGGTGGCCATCGGCCCGGACTGTCCCTGCGCCATCATCGGCGAACGCATCAACCCCACCGGACGCAAGCGCTACGCCCAGGAACTGCGCGAGGGCAAAACCGCCTATATCCGCGCGGAAGCCGCCGCCCAGCAGGAGGCGGGCGCCGTTTTGCTGGACCTCAACTGCGGCACTCCCGGCGTGGACGAGGCGCTGGCCATGGAGCGGGCGGTCTATGCCGCAAGCGCCGTCACCAAGACACCGCTGGTGCTTGACTCCTCCAGCCCGCAGGCGCTGGAACGCGGGCTCAAGGCGGTTGCCGGCCGGGCGCTGATCAACTCGGTTTCCGGCGAGGAGAAGAGTCTTGAGGTCATTCTGCCTCTGGCCAAACGCTATGGCGCGGCCGTCATCGGCCTGTGCCTTGATTCAAAAGGGATTCCGCCCGAAGGGGCCGCGCGCGCGGAAATCGCCCGCCGCATCGTTTCGCGCGCCCAGGACTACGGCATCGCCCCCCACAACCTCCTCATCGACTGCCTGACCATGGCGGTCGCAACCGGTGCGCACAATGCCCTGCACACGCTGGAGGCGCTGCGCCTGGTCAAAAACGGGCTGGGCCTCAACACCGTGCTGGGCGTAAGCAACATCTCCTTCGGCCTTCCGGGACGTCCAATCATCTCATCGGTCTTCCTCACCATGGCGCTGGAAGCGGGGCTTTCCGCCGCCATTATCAATCCGAAGGAGAGCCGCATGATGGAGGCCTTCCGGGCCTCGATGGCGCTTCTGGCCAAGGATCCGCAGGCGCAAAACTACGTAACGGCCTTTCAGGACATCCCAAGCCCCGCGGCGAATCCCGCGCCCGCGCCAAACGCGGAACCGCCTTCCATCCGCGAGCGCCTTGCCCGCGCGGTCATCGAGGGCGACAAGGACGGCGTGCCCGCTCTGGTGGAAGAGGCGCTGAAGGAGGGCCTTGCGCCGCTTGCCATCGGCAACGAGGGATTGCTGCCCGGACTTGAGGAGATTGGGCGCCGTTTCGGCAAGGGCACCGCCTTTCTGCCACAGATGATGCGCGCCGCAGAAACCATGCAGACCGCCTTCGCCCGTCTGCGCCAGGAGATGAAGGGGCTGCCCGCCGCCTGCCGGGGCAAGGTTTTGATGGCCACGGTGGAGGGCGACATCCACGACATCGGCAAAAACATCGTCTGCGCGCTGCTGGAAAATCACGGTTTCGAGGTTATCGATCTGGGGAAAAACGTCCCGGCATCCCGCATTCTGGAGACCGCGCTCGCCGAGAAAGTTGATGCGGTGGGCCTTTCGGCGCTGATGACCACCACGCTGGCCAAAATGAACGAAACCATCCGCCTGCTGAGGGAAAAGGGCGTGCCGGTGGTGGCAATGGTAGGCGGCGCCGTGGTCACCAAAGATTATGCCGACCAAATCGGCGCCGACATCTACGGGGCCGACGCCGTGGAAACCGTGGAAAAACTGAAACGGATCATGGAAAACCGGGAAACGGCTCAGTGCTGAAAACCATTCTCTCTGCCTGGCGCAGACCGGAACGACAGTGGACAAAGAGTGATGGACTGTCTATAGTAGCTGCCCATGTGTAAAGCGCCCGGCCTGGGACCGGCGCCTTCCCCCCATTAAAGGAGGATCTCATGAAAACACTTCTAGTGACCCTTTCAGCTCTTTTTTGTCTTGTGATTTCAAGCATGGCTTTTGCCGGGCCGTGCGACTACGCCTGGAGAGAGGGCGGCCGTCCAGCCTATGAACGCTGCATGGAACGGCACAGACATCATGGCCCCCCACCCTCCCGTTACCATCGTGGACCGGGCCCGGGCCGCGATTTTGTTACCGACCGGTGTTTTGAGCGCTATGGCCGCTCCCCCCGCTTCCATGACTGCGTCCGGTACAACAGGGACGTCGTCAATCGCTGCGAGTCCCGCTATGGCCGTTCTCCCGGTTTCCGCGACTGCGTTCACCGCCACGGCAGATTCTAAAAAAACGGCGTTCCATCACAGCTTCTATCCAGGAGGCCGGTTCACCCAGGAGAACCGGCCTCTTTATATTTTTCAAGCTTCCGTAAAGATTTTTGCGCGGGGCAGGCAACCAGTGGACAAGCAGAGATGAACTGTCTATAGTATTTCGCATAGATGGAGCGCCCGACCTGGGACTGGCGTTTCCCTTAAATTTTACCCGAATTTTTGGGAAACAATCAAAAGGAGGATCTCATGAAAGCACTTTGGTTGACCCTTTCGGCACTTCTTTGTCTTGCAATTTCAAACGTGGCGCTGGCCGCACCATGTGATCACGCCAAAAGAGACGGCCGCGCAGCCTATGAGCGCTGTCTTGATCGGCACGGCATGACGTCCCGTCATCATCGCGGGCCGGGCCGTGACTTTGTCTCCGACCGCTGTTCCGAACGCTATGGCCATTCTCCCCGCTTCCATGACTGCGTCCGGAAGAACAGAGACGTCGTCAACTACTGCCAGCATCGCTATGGCAGTTCCTCGAAATTCCGCGACTGCGTCCATCGCCGCAGCAAATTCTAAAAAACGGAGCATAACCACAACGTACATCCAGGAGGCCGGTTCACCCAGGAGAACCGGCCTTTTCTCTGTCAACATTTCTATCCATGCCCAGTACTTCCCAAAGCCTGTCCACCCTCGCCGCAACCTCCGCAAGCGTTCCGCCGGTATCCAGCACATAGTCGGCGCGCGCGGCCTTTTCCTCCTGCGGAAGCTGCGCGGCGGTCATGGCGGCGGCCAGTTCGGGCGTCATGCCCGGACGCGCCAGCAGCCGTTTCAGGCGCTCTTCCTCC
>JAFZPK010000084.1 GCA_017552515.1 Deltaproteobacteria bacterium
GAATACGGCGCATGCGTTGATTCAAAAAAACAGAACAGAAAAAACGGCTGGTTGACATCCTGTTTACGGATGAACTCGAGAGCGGCATCCACGGAGTGAATATCACGCTCCCATGCGGAACCACGGTCAAACTCCTTAAGCTCGGAATCTTTCATTGCGGCAAACACCGTCCGGTCAAACTCGGGATAGGAGAAACGGGCTGAAGTCTGGCAGAGGAAATGATACCCGTCCTCCTTTAACCAGGAAAACAGCAGGGGCGGGCGCGAATGCCGCAGAAAGGTGTGCCAGCAGTTGCCATACAAACCGTAAAACATGCTGAAGATCGATTCCCGGGTGCCGTGCCCTCCGCTGTAGTGCTGAGTGAAGCGCCATGCCCGTTGCGCCAGATTCCAGGTCGCCGGCATTGTTTTCGCGTTCAGCATGTCGGAGCGCAGCGATTCTCCTACCAGCCAGATGATATTGTATTTGGGATGACTGGTGCTTCGAATTATAGGCGATGCCGGATAGGAAAGAGTGTTGTTGTCCCTCTGTTGCGCGGCGAACTGTACGCTGTGCTCCCGTGGGGGTTGTTCCAAACCGAGGAAATGCAGCAGCTTGCGCATCCTGAGCGCCGGAAAGGCGGGAAAGGTTTCCACAGCGCACAACACATTGGCATTGCTTTTGTAATCGGCGACGCCAACGATCAGCAGCGCCAGCACCAGACACAGCGCGACAGCACTCCAGGCGGATGGCAGAACATGTGGATGGGCCTGAAAGAAACCGGCAATTTTTTCTGCTTTTTTTGAGCAGAAGGAAAACCACACCAGCAGCCCTTCGGCAAAGAACAGCGCCAGTGACGCAGCGCAGAGTGTTCCCAGCGTGTTCCACTCCAGCCCCATGGATGCAAAGCCCCCCGGCGTCATCAGCAGATTCAGAACCAGGCCGTTGAGGTGATAACCAAACATGGACAACATCCCCAAATCGGCAAACAGAAGAGAATGCACCGCAAAAGCGATGACGGTCGTCAGAACCAACAGCGTCGAGCGCCCGATTTTGCTGTTGGCAAGTTTGGGCAGGCAGCCAAGCAATCGGGGGACGAAGAGCGGCAGCAGAACCAGCGCCGTAAAGGCCAGCCAGCTGCTGGCCAGGTAAACGCCGCGCCAGAAATCAAAACCTTTATAGCGGCCAATGAGAAAGCCGGCTGTAATTGGCAGTGTCAGCAGATACAGGACTGCCAGATAGACGTTCCATCGCTTGCTCCACAGTGATTTCATGAAATATCTCCTCACAAGTTTATGATATTATTCCACTTTGTTCTCTCCATGGCAAGCCCGACGTAAAGCTTTGATAAAAAAACGGAGCCTTTCGGGATGTTGACGCGGAAGAGTCGTCCCTACTTTTTCCCTTGCTTTTCCGCGGATGTAATGCTAGAGAAAATCATCCTTTGGCAGGAGTTGAAAAGTGAGTTTGACGCTCACTTTTTTTTTTGTAGTAATCCCCGGGAACAGATTTCATGGCCATGATGCGGGAACAGAAAAACAAAATTATCGAGGAAGCGGCTCGTATTGTTGCTCCGGTGCTGGAAGAGCAGGCAATGGAGCTGGTGGATGTCGAACTGCGGACGGAAGGCCGTGATTTGGTGCTGACGCTCTTTATCGACAAGGAAGGCGGCATTACCCTGGATGACTGCGTGGCGGTGAGCCAGGAGGTCGGTACGCTGTTCGATGTGGAAAATCTGATAGATCGCGCCTATCGGCTGGAAGTCTCTTCGCCCGGTCTTGAACGCCCATTGAAAAAAGCGAAGGATTTTGAGCGTTTTGCCGGTCAGCCTGTAAAGATCAAGACGCGGCTGCTCTGCGATCCGGAAAACAGCGGACGTCCCCGCAAGACCTTTCGCGGCGTGCTTTTGGGTATGGATGGCGAGATGGTGCGGGTGCGGCTCAATGAAAAAGATGTGGAAGCGTCTTTCGCTCTTGCGGAAATCGACAAGGCCAATCTGGAGTTTGAATAAATAGGGTGGAGTTTTGCCGAGTTTGCCTTTTTGGGGGAAGGCGGTGTTCATCTCGCGTACCCTGTGTGGTGGCGGTACACGATATTATGAAACCTGGAAGATGGATGGACAGGAATGATAGTCAACCTTAATCATATTGTGGATCAGGTCGTCAAGGACAAGGGGGTCAAACGCGATGTATTGATCGAGGCGCTGGAATCGGCAGTGTTGTCCGCAGCCAATCGAAAGTATCGCAATACCCGGGATTTGGAGGCCCACTACAACGAGGAAACCGGTGAAGTGGAAGTTTTCGAGTTCGTCACGGTAGTGGCGACGACCGAAGACATTGAGGATTCCTACAAACAGATTTTGCTGGATGAAGCTCGCGAGTCCGATCCGGATGTGCAGGTTGGTGACGAGCTGGGGATGAAGATCGAGGCGACCAACTTCAGCAGGATCGCCGCCCAGACTGCCAAGCAGGTGATTATTCAAAAGGTGAGGGAAGCGGAACGGGAAAGCGTGTACAACGAGTTCCGCGACCGGGTGGGCGAGCTGGCCAACGGTATTGTGCGGCGCTATGAGCGCGGCGGCGATCTGATTGTCGATCTGGGCAAGTCGGAGGCGATTTTGCCGCAGCGTCAGCAGGTTTTCCGGGAAAGCTACCGGCAGGGCGATCGTATCCGCGCCTACATTATGGATGTCAACCTGTCTTCGCGTGGGCCGCAGATTGTCCTTTCGCGCACGCACGAGAATCTGGTTGCGGCGCTCTTTACCTCGGAGGTGCCGGAAATCGCCGATGGCACGGTGGAGCTGAAGGGTGTTTCCCGGGAAGCGGGAAGCCGGAGCAAAATAGCGGTGTACTCCAACGATCCGGATGTGGATCCCATTGGCGCGTGCGTGGGCATGCGTGGCAGCCGTGTGCAAAACGTGGTGACGGAACTGCACGGTGAAAAGATCGATATCGTGCCCTGGTCCGAGGATGTCGCGCAGTTTGCCTGTTCGGCGTTGGCGCCGGCGGATGTAAGCCGCGTCTATGTCGACAAGGAAAGTCATACGCTGGAGATCATCGCCCCCGACGATCAGCTGTCGCTGGCTATCGGCAAGAAGGGGCAGAATGTTCGTCTGGCCGCGCGCCTGCTCAACTGGCGCATCGACATCAAGAGCGAAAGCCAGGCGGCGGGAGACACGAGAACTCCCGGCTATGTCGTGGATCCGCTGAAAGAACGTCGCGGCCGTCCTTCTCGCGCTGAAGAGGCGGAAGATGAAGCTGCGGAGAATGCGGAGCCGGCGGTGCCTGCCGAAGAGGGAAGCGTGGAAGGAAGAGAGGACGCCGATGGCGGAGCGGACCTGCCTGGGATGCCGTAAAACGTGTGATCAGCGCGATCTGGTCCGTTTCACTCTGGCTCCGGATGGCTCGAAGGTCGTGGTCGACTATCGCCATAAATTGCCGGGCCGTGGCGTGTATACCTGCGCTGCCCGGGAATGTTTGCAGGCCGCTGTGAAAACGCGGCAGTTCCAGTGGGGGTTGCGGACGCAAACATTGCAGGTGGACACGGAAGAACTGGCAGCGGCATTGCGCGCCCGGATAGTTCAGTATATTCTGGCGCTGCTGGGTATGGCGCGCAAAATGTCCGCAAGTGTGGTCGGCACTCGGCTGGTGTCGCAGGCGCTTGAAAAAGGCGAGCCTTTGGCTCTGCTGTTTGTTGCTTCCGACATGTCGCCCAATATTGCCGCCAAAGTGCTTTTTCAGGCGGAGCGCTTGCAGATTCCGGTGTGCCGGTTGTATGACAAGGATGCTTTGGGGCAGATTTGGGGCAGGAGCGAAAGCAGCGTGGTGGCGATTCGATCGGGTGCGTTGGCGCAATCTCTGCTGAAGGAGTTGGACAAGCTGGATCGGGTTTGAGAGACGATTGTAATGTGGTGGCTAGTTTCCAGGGGAATATGATGTGATGGGGAAAATACGACTGTATGAATTGGCCCAGCGACTGGGAGCAGACAGCAAGACGCTTATCGAGCGTTTTGCCCGTTTGGGAGTTGAGGTGAAAAGTCATATGAGCATGCTGGAAGAGAAGGATATCCAGAGAATTCGTCCGGGGCTTGCGGCGTCCGAGGGGGAACATTATGATGAAAAGCGGGTGTCGCAGGGCATCATCCGGCGGCGGAGGAAAGATCCTCCACCGGCGGAAACGGTGCCGGCCGAAGATGCCGCTCCCGGAAAAACGGTCGCTGCTGAAAACAGCGGGGAATCCTTCGCTGAAAATACCTCTTCCCCGAATGTTGCCGCCGTGCCCCCTGAAAAGGCTGAAACCTCATCGCCGGAACCTCCCAAACCACCTGTAAAAATTGAGCCGTCCAATGTTCCCGGGGCCTCCGCGGAAGTTATAAAGACGGAGCCCCCTGTTCCCGCTCCGGAAGTTGTCGCCGCGGCAGCTGAGAACGCACCGGAAGCGAAGGAAACCGCGCCGGAAATCAAGGAACCCGTGCCGGAACCCGAAGAAACCATACCAGAAGCGAAGGAAACCGTATCGGAAAAAGAAACAGCGCTGAAAGAGGAAGTTGAGCCGGAATCCAGGAAAACTTCTGGCGCCGGAACTCAGGAGATAAAGACGGATGTGCCGCCGGCTCCGGAGCCCCAGGCGCTTTCCGGAACCGTTGCGCGGGAGCCTGTATCTGCAGAGCCCGCTCCAAAGGTTGTGGCTCCTGTTGCTCCCGCTGTTGTGCCTGCTGCCATTCCTGCGGCTTCTCCATCAAAACCCGCGAACGTAACGTCCCCTTCATCAGAAAAACCGGTGGCCAAAGAACGCGACAGAAATGCGTCCCGGCCGCAGAGACGTTCCTCCGGTACCGCCAAAATCCTGGGACGGGTAGATTTGGGCCTGACCGTCGAAAAACCGGCGGCTCCGGCAGTTTCCAAACCGGAGGTGAAAACGGCTCCGCCTGTTCCGCAGGCTCCGGTGGCGTCAGTTGCTCCGAACCGTATTGTCAATGAGATGCCGGTTGGGCCATTTGAGAACGAGCCTTCGCGCCGTTCGTCCGGCAAGGGTTCCGACAGCCATGGAAACGGCGGCGATCCGGAACAGAAGAAATCTTCCGGTAAAGCCCTGCGCGGCGATCGCAAGAAGTCGAAGATCCGGCTGGTGGATATTGATTCGGATATGGACGACGACGACATGATGCCCCATGGCCGTCGGGAAATGTTCGAGCCGAAGCGTGCCGATCGGGGAAACAAACGGCGGAATGCCAAACAGCCGCCCAAGAAAACGGAAGTTACCGTTCCCAAGGCGATCAAGCGTATTATCCGCATCAGCGATGTCATCACGGTGGGCGAATTGGCCAAACGGATGAGCATCAAGGCCAGCGAGCTGATCCGGGAGCTGATGAAGCAGGGCACCATGGTTACCATCAACGATCCGCTGGACTATGAAACCGCCATGCTGCTGGCCTCCGATTTCAACTACGAAGTGGAAAACGTTGCCTTCGACGAGGAGAGCGTGCTGGGCGAACATGCCGCCGAGGCGGCGGCCGCTTCCGACGAGCAGCTGCAGCCCCGGCCGCCGGTGGTCACCATCATGGGCCATGTCGACCACGGCAAGACCAGCCTTTTGGACGCCATCCGCGAGACCAACGTGATTGCGCGCGAGGCGGGCGGCATTACCCAGCATATTGGCGCCTATGAGATCGAGTTGAACGGTCGCAAGATCTGTTTCCTGGATACACCTGGGCATGAGGCGTTTACCTCCATGCGGGCCCGCGGCGCCAAGGTGACGGATATCGTGGTGTTGGTCGTAGCTGCCGACGACGGCGTCATGCCGCAGACGGAAGAGGCGATCAACCATTCCAAGGCGGCCGGAGTGCCCATTATTGTCGCTATCAACAAGATAGACAAACCCGCCGCCAATCCGGAAAAAGTGCGGCAGGAGCTGACCAAGTTCGGTCTGCTTTCCGAAGATTGGGGCGGCGATACCATTTTTGTCGAGGTCTCCGCGAAAAAACGGATCAATCTGGACGGCTTGCTGGAGATGATTCTGCTGCAGGCGGAGATGATGGAGTTGAAGGCGGATCCCGGCCGGCGTGCGAAGGGCACCATTATCGAGGCGCGTCTGGATCGCGGGCGTGGCCCCGTGGCCACCGTGCTGATTCAGGAAGGCACCTTGCGCCCCGGCAATCCGGTGGTGGCCGGTGTCCATTATGGGCATGTGCGGGCCATGATGGATGACTGCGGACGGCCGCTCACCGAGGCCGGCCCATCGACGCCGGTGGAGATCACCGGACTTTCCGGAGTGCCGGAGGCTGGTGAGACCTTCTATGCTCTGGAAGATGAGCGGGCAGCCAAGGAAGTGGCCCTGCACCGCCAGCAGAAGAATCGCGCCATCGAAATGGCCAAGACTTCAAAGATTTCTTTGGAGCAGCTCTATTCCCGCCTCAAGGAGGGCGATGTCAAGGAACTGAACGTTATTGTCAAGGCGGATGTTCAGGGTTCGGTGGAAGCGGTTTGCGACTCGCTGACCAAGCTTTCCACCTCCAACTGCCGGCTGACGATCATTCATTCGGCGGTGGGCGGCATTACCGAAACCGATGTGACGCTGGCCTCCGCTTCCAACGCCATTATCATTGGCTTTAATGTCCGTCCTGAAGCCAAGGCGACGGTTCTTGCCGACACCGAAGGGGTGGATATCCGCCTCTACGATGTCATTTATGACGCGGTCAACGATGTGCGTGACGCCATGCAGGGACTGTTGGCGCCGACGTATCGGGAAAAGGCCCTGGGCAAGGCGGAAATCCGCCAGATCTACCATATTTCCAAGGTGGGGACGGTTGCCGGCTGCGCTGTTATCGAGGGCAAGATTCTGCGCAACGCCCAGGTGCGGCTGCTCCGCGACAACGTGGTGATCTGGAGCGGCAAAATTGCTTCGCTCAAGCGTTTGAAGGATGACGCGAGGGAAGTGATGAACGGTTACGAGTGCGGCATCGCGCTGGATGGGTATAACGACATCAAGCCGGAGGATATTCTGGAAGCCTTTGAAATGGAAGAGGTCAAGACCCGTTTGGCCTGAGGATTTGCAGACAAGCGTATAAGATTTCACGGGCTGCTGTAAACCATGTGGTTTTGAGCAGCCTGTTGTTATTTTTCCCAGGAGAAAAAATTTGGCAACCAGACGTTCCAGCCGTGTGGGCGAGCAGATTAAACGGGAGATTTCCCAGCTTATTGCCAGAGGATTGAAAGATCCGCGCGTGGGTTTTGTAACCATTACCGATGTGGAAGTCAGCCCCGATTTGCGCTTGGCGAAGGTCTACTATTCTGTTTTGGGAGATGAGGCGGCCCGGAAGGAAACCGCGCAGGGCCTGAAAAACTCGGTACCTTTTTTATGCCACGAGCTGGGGCAGCGGATACGGTTGCGCTATACGCCGAAGCTGGTGTTCATTTTCGATGCAAGTCTGGAATACGGCGCGCATATGGATGAGCTGTTGCGCCAGATCGCTGCGGAGAAGAAAGAAGATGAGAGCGGATATTCTGAAGGCGATTGATGAAAATGAACATTTTCTGATAACTGCCCACTGCAACCCGGATGGGGATGCTCTGGCGTCCACTTTGGCCCTGGGCAACGCGTTGCGTGAAATGGGCAAAAAAGTGGTGATGTACAACGTCGATCCGGTGCCCGCGAAGCTGGCCTTTTTGCCGGGAGCGGACGCCGTCGTGCGGGATTTGGGCGAAAACCGGTTTGATGTGGGTTTTGTGCTGGATTGTGGAGATCTGCGCCGGATTGGGAACGAGGATCTTCCTTCACGCTGCCGTTTTGTGGTGGACATCGATCATCATGGAGAGGGGCATGCTTTTGGGGATTGCCGTTTGATCGATCCCGGCGCCAGTGCCACCGGCGCCCTGGTTTACCGTGTGTTGCGCCAGTGCCCTTCCTACCGGTTTTCCACAGATGTGGCGATCTGTATTTATACGGCGGTCTACAGTGATACCGGAGCATTCCATTTTTCCAACAGCGACAGAGAAGCTTTTGCCATTGCGGCGGAGATGGTGGCTTTGGGAATCCAGCCGGCGAGGGTTGCCTCCAGTCTGGAGACTTGCGAAGCATCTGAGTTGCGTCTGCTTTGCAGGATACTGAAAACGTTAAAAATTTCCGAAGACGGCCGGGTTGCTTCCCTTGTGGTTTCCCTGCGGGATATGGCCGAGACCGGTACTTCTCCGGAACATACGGAAACATTCATCGACTATCCCCGCTCCATCCGGGGCGTTGATGTCGCGCTGCTGTTTCGCCAGCAGGCGGAACGGCAGTACAAGATCAGGATGCGTTCCCGGCATGTCAATGTGGGCGCATTGGCCCATGCTCTGGGAGGCGGCGGACATGCCAATGCGTCGGGCGTGATGCTGGAAGGGACGCTGGAGGAAGTTGAGAAAAAAGTCCATGCCACCCTGGAAAAACTGTCGGCGGTATGAACGGTTTTTTGATTCTTGACAAGCCGCAGGGGCTGACTTCGCATGATGTTGTAGCGCGGGCGCGCCGTATTTTGGGTACGCGTCAGATAGGCCATCTGGGTACTCTGGATCCGTTGGCGACCGGTGTTCTGCCGCTGGCAATCGGGATGGCGACCCGGCTGGTGGAATTTCTGGAGGCGGATCGCAAAACGTACGCTGCGGTGATGGAACTGGGTACGGAAACGGCCACTCAGGATGCCGAAGGGGAGGTTGTGGCGCGCCGTCCGGTGCCGGATCTGGGGCGTGAGGAGGTTGAGGCGGTATTTGCCGCCTTTGTGGGCCGGATGAAGCAGTGCCCGCCCATGTATTCCGCGGTGAAGATCGGCGGTGTCCCGCTGTACCGTCTGGCCCGCAAGGGACTGGAGGTGGAGCGTGAAGCTCGCGATATAGATATACTCGAACTGAAAATAACGGAGTTTGCGCTTCCCCGCATCGTCTTCGAGGTACAGTGCTCCAAGGGAACCTATATCCGGACCTTGTGCCAGGATTTGGGGCGGGCTTTAGGGAGCGCCGCCCATATGACGGCGCTGCGGCGCCTGCGGAGCGGCGTCTTTACGGTGGCCGACAGTGTGGCTCTGGACGATTTGAAGGCGGATACCCCGCTTTTACCCCTGACCGCCGGCATTGGCGGATTGCCCAGGGTTGAGGTGACCGAGGAGGCGGAAAGGAAGTTGTGCCATGGAATCCCGCCGCGGCTCTCGCATGTTGTGGGGGATATTTCCGGGCTGGAAGGCGAAGGCTGGGTGGCCTTGATGCGGCAAAACCGGCTGCTGGCGGTGGCCGTCCCGGATTTTGGGCATGTACGGGAGACGAGGGGGGATTTCAAGCTGAAAAAGGTTTTTGCCGGAACATGAAGAATCTTTACTTTATCCCGATTCCATGCTAGCTATACAGAGAAGAATATGAAGGCATTTAAAGCTAAGCCTTTGCCAATACAGGTGAAAATAAAAACACGGAAAAGATGACAAGGAGGAAAACAGTGCAGGAAGCGGAACGGAAGAAGGAAATCATTCAAAAATATCAAACTCATGAGGGCGATACCGGTTCTCCTGAGGTTCAGATTGCGTTGCTTTCGGACAGGATTGCCTATCTGACGGATCATTTTCGTATCCACAAAAAAGACCATCATTCCCGTCGTGGATTGTTGAAAATCGTCAGCCAGCGCCGCCGGTTGCTCGACTATCTCAAGAGCCGGAGCGTTGATCGGTATCGGACCCTGATTCAGTCTCTGGGTATCAGAAGATAGAGAAACGAAAGCGGTTCTCAAACAGGTGGGAACCGCTTTTTTGTTGTCTGGCAGGAGGGTATGCTCCGCCAGACCTGTGGCGTTTGTGTGGTCCGTTTTCAGTGAGGCCGGAGGAGGTTGTCCAGAGAGAGGGTTCGCTTTGGGAAGAAGGGAGTGTTCTCTCGGGCCATCCTCCTTCGCTGCCAGAAATGTCCAAATTCTTAAAAGCGCATCTTCCGGACACAGTGCCGAGCCGTATCAGACCTGCTCTTTTGACGGCGGTGCTTTTCGGGAGAGGCGTTTTCCCGGCAAAAAAGAGGAGGAAGCATGATTTTCAGGGAAGAAATCGAATTCAACGGGCAGCAGTTCAGTATTGAAACCGGCAAGGTGGCACGCCAGGCCGACGGCGCGGTTGTGGTGAGATGCGGGGAAACCATGGTGCTGTGTACCGTGGTCGCCGCCAAGACCTTGCGGGAAGGACAGGACTTTTTCCCGTTAACCGTCAACTATCAGGAAAAATTCTATGCCGGAGGGCGAATCCCCGGATCTTTCTTCCGGCGTGAGCGTGGTTCCAGCGAACGTGAAACGCTGGTTTCCCGTTTGATCGATCGGCCGATGCGCCCGCTGTTCCCCAAGACTTTTTTGTACGAGACCCAGGTTATTCCCACGACGATCTCCATCGACCGGGTGAACGATCCGGATACGCTGGCCATGGTGGCGGCGTCCGCCGCGACGGTGCTCTCCGACATTCCTTTCGGCGGACCGATAGCCGCCGTGCGGGTGGGCAGGATCCAGGGCAAGTTTGTCGCCAATCCCACCATTCAGCAGATGGCGGAATCGGATATGGATATCGTGGTGGCCGGTACCCGTGACGCCATTCTCATGGTGGAAGGCGGTGCGGAGGTCGTTTCCGAAGACGAGATGCTGGAGGCGGTGTTCTTCGGCCATCAGGCCTTCCAGCCCCTGATCGACATGCAGGAGCGCTTGCGTGAGGCGGCCGGCAAGGAGAAACGTGAATGCCCGGCAGTGGAAAAGAACGAGGAGCTGGAGCGGAAAGTTGAGGAAATGGCCGCCGAGCGGCTGGACAGCGCGGTGCGGATCCGGGGCAAGCATGAACGGCGCGACGCCATCGCCCAGCTGCGGGAGGAGACGCTTGCCGCGCTGGCCGGGGACTTTGAGGGTCAGGAAGCGCAGGCCGGCGACGATTTCGACGCGCTGCACAAAAAGATTATGCGCCGGATGGTGGTGAACGAAGGCGTGCGTATTGATGGCCGCGATCTGACCACGGTACGCCCCATCACCTGCGAAGTTGGTGTTTTGCCGCGTGCGCACGGCAGCGCGCTGTTTACCCGCGGTGAAACCCAGGCGCTGGTGGCGGTGGCCTTGGGCACCACGGAAGATGAGCAGCGGGTGGACAACGCGCAGGAAGTGAGCTTCAAGAAATTTTTCCTGCACTACAATTTCCCGCCGTTTTCAGTGGGCGAGGTCAGCGCGCGCCTTTTCCCGGGTCGGCGCGAAATCGGCCATGGCATGCTGGCGGAGCGGGCCTTGTCCCGGGTTGTTCCGAAGCATGAGGACTTCCCCTACACCATCCGGGTGGTTTCCGACATTCTGGAATCCAACGGTTCCTCCTCCATGGCCACGGTCTGCGGAGGCTCGCTGGCACTGATGGATACCGGCGTCCCGGTTTCCGGGCCGATTGCCGGTATCGCCATGGGGCTTATCAAGGAGGAAGAGAAAGTTGTGATCCTCTCCGATATCCTGGGGGACGAGGACCATCTGGGAGATATGGACTTCAAGGTGGCCGGCAACGAGAAGGGTGTGACCGCGCTGCAGATGGACATCAAGATCGCCGGTGTGGATCGCGAAATTATGGGGCGCGCTCTGGCACAGGCGCGTGAAGGGCGGCTGCATATCCTTTCGAAGATGGCCGAAGCCATAACCGAGCCGCGCAAGGAGCTCTCTCCCTATGCGCCGCGGATTACCACCATCTATGTCAAGCCGGATCAGGTACGGACAGTCATCGGCACCGGAGGCAAGAATATCCGCGGCATCATTGAGGCGACCGGCTGCACGGTGGATATCGAGGATGACGGCCGCATCAATATCGCCTCGATGGATGGCGACGCCTGCAAGCAGGCGATCCGCATGATCCGCAACCTCACGCAGGAAGCGGAAGTCGGCAAGCTCTACATGGGAACGGTCAAGAAGGTTGTGGAATTCGGCGCCTTTGTGGAGATCTTCCCCGGCACCGAGGGCTTGGTGCATATCTCCGAACTGGATCAGAAACGGGTGGCCAAGGTGACGGATATCCTGAAAGAGGGCGATCAGGTGCTGGTGAAATGTCTGGAAATCGACCGCCAGGGCAAGATCCGTCTTTCCCGCAAGCAGGCACTGGGTGAGAAGCTTCCGGAAGAGGAAGAATGATCCTGCAAACTCCCGGATGAACAGCATCGCGAAAAAAGAGGAGACCGGCATGAACGGCTCCTCTTTTTTTGTTTGCAACAAAGGCGGGTTCAAAGGATGATGTCTCCACCCCTTTGGGAC
>JAFZPK010000085.1 GCA_017552515.1 Deltaproteobacteria bacterium
ATCGTTCCCGGAAGTGCCGACGATGGGAAGATCTGACAGATTCACTGTATCAGTGTTATCCAGCGTGAGAACCTTGAGCCGTTGATTCTCATCTGTATTTTTCCATTTCGACAGGGTGACGCTCTGCTCATTGGCAACGGGATCGCCAATGATGATAACCAAATCGTTGCCGGCGATCCTCTTTGCCAAATCCTCTTTGGTGATACCCTCGCCCAGTTGCAGCGTGTCTTCCTTCCTGGCGTCGGTAATGAGATCGTGGCCGTCGCCCTTGTTGATGATGAAGGTGTCGTTGCCAACGCCGCCGTCGAGGGTGTCGTTGCCTTCGCCGCCGGAGAGTTCGTCGGCGCCGTCTTCGCCGTAGAGTTTGTCGTTGCCCGCGCCTCCGTAGAGGGTGTCGGAGTCCCCGCCGCCGAAGAGGTAGTCGTTGCCCGCCAAACCGTAGATTTTGTCGCTGTCACTGGAGCCATCAAGGGAATCTTTCCCGGAAGTACCGACAATGGCGGTGGGAAGAGCTGACAGATTCACTGTATCATTGTTATCCAGCGTGAGAACCTCGAGCCGTTGGTCCTCTTCTGTATTTTTCCATCCTTGCAGGGTGACGCTCTGCTCGTTGGCAACGGGATCACCAATGATGATGACCAAATTGTTGCCATCAATTCTCCTTGCCAAATCGCCCTTGGAGATACCATTCAGTTGCAGCGTGTCTCCGGAAGTGGCGTCGGTAATTACATCATGGCCGTCGCCCTTATCAATGAAGAAGGTGTCGTTGCCGGTGCCGCCCTTGAGGGAGTCGTTGCCAGCGCCGCCGGAGAGGGTGTCGTTGCCCGTGCCGCCGTAGAGCCAGTCATCGCCTCCATAACCGTAGAGAGCCTGATTTTCTAGCAAGTCTTGTCGCGCTTGCAAGATGTCATTCCCGTCAGTGCCCGTATAATTCATGGTCCAAACTCCTCAAATGTGCATGGTGAACAGCCCGGTTCCCCGATCTTCTCCTGGACGCGCGGCGCAAAATCCAATTCTCCCGGCGTGTTTGCTGCCGTCATTTCTACTTCCCCATTATACAGTATAATCCGAAAAACCGAATGCGGGCAACGGATATCTGCCCGTTTTTTATGGGAAATGGGGAAACTTCCCCACCCGGCTTCGCCGGGAGCCCCCTCTGAGAGGGGGCCTTAAGCCTTCTCCTCGAGGGGCTTTTCCGAGGGCATGGGGTGAAGCCCGATGCCCGAAAGAAAACGCAGAGGTGGCCCGTAGGGAGTTCCTTCTTCCAACTCCCCACCCCCAACCCCTCCCCCCAATGGAGGGAGGGGAGCGTTCTTTCTCCAACTTCCCTCTGAGCCTTCTTTACAGCCGGGCGAATCTCTGGCATTGATCGGATGCGGCCGGTTGCGCCGGAGAGATCCGCGGAACCGTTCCTCGCAGCCTGTTTCCATGAGGAGGAGTCCCCATGAAATACCCCGTCGGCATTCAGGATTTTGGCGAGATTATCCGAGGCGGTTATGTGTACGTGGATAAAACTGCCCTGATATGGCAGCTCATCGATCGCGGCAAGTATTACTTTCTGAGCCGTCCGCGCCGCTTCGGCAAATCGCTGCTGCTGTCCACCATCGCAGCCTGGTTCGAGGGCAAGAAAGAATTGTTCAAGGAATTGGATATCGTGGAGCAGGCAGAATGCCCGGAGGCGCATCCGGTGCTGCGCCTGGATCTGGGCGGCAAACCGTATGGCAAACCCGAAGATCTGACCGAACGCCTGCATCTTCATCTTGTCGAATGGGAACGTCTCTACGGCAGCGACAGTTCCGAAGCGGCTGTGGAGGATCGTTTTTACGGCATTATCCGGCGGGCCTGTGAACAGACCGGCCGCCAGGTGGTCATCCTGGTTGACGAATATGACAAGCCGCTGCTGGAGACCGTGAACAACGAAGCGCTTCATAAGCTCTATCGCGCCACCCTGCGGGCCTTTTATTTCAACCTGAAATCCCGTGATGGGTACATCAAATTCGCCATGCTCACCGGAGTGACCAAGTTCAGCAAGCTCAGCATATTCAGTGATCTGAACAATTTGAATGATATCTCCATGATTCCTCAATACGCCACATTGTGCGGCATAACCGGACGGGAACTCGAAATGTACTTTGCTCAAAGCATTGAAACGCTGGCCCAATGCAACAAAATTTCCGCTGACGAGGCCAGAGAACATTTGAAGCGTCGCTACGATGGTTATCTGTTCGAGGAACATGCCGAAAGAGTCTATAATCCTTTTAGTCTGCTCAGCACATTGAACAACAAAAAGTTCATGGATTACTGGTTTGAAACCGGCACGCCAACCTTTCTCATGGAAATGTTGGTCCGGGAAAACTTTTCTTTGGAAACTCTGCCCAATGAACCGGTTGACGCGGCCGGATTGAACGCACTGGATACCCTGGCCAGCAACCCGCTGTCCATTCTCTACCAAAGCGGTTATCTCACCATCGATCACTATGACGATCTGGGCGTCTATTACCTGCGCTTTCCCAACGAGGAAGTGGAACGCAGCTTTTTGAAACAGCTTCTGCCGCTGCAGGTCGCCAAAGGCCAGCAGCCGACCAACAGTCTGCTCATCCGCATGATAGGGCATATCCGCCAGGGTCGGGCCGAGAGCTTCATGACGGAGCTGGAGGCGCTTTTGGCGGATATCCCCTATGAACAGGGCAAACCTGGTGAGATCTACTTCCGCAATCTGCTGTTTACCATCTTCAGGCTGGTGGGCTTTTCCTGTGAAGTGGAACATCCGGTGGCGGGCGGGCGTTCCGATGTAGTGATCAAGGCAGAGGACTTCATCTACGTGCTGGAACTGAAGGTGGATCAGTCCGCCGAAGCCGCCCTGCGGCAGATCGAGGAGAAGGGCTATGCCGCGCCCTATGCGGCCGATCCGCGCAAACTCTTCAAGCTGGGCCTGAACTTCAGCACGAAGAGCAAGCGGGTGGACGAGTGGCGGGTGGTGGAGGCGTGAAAAGGCTTGTGGAAACCATGACCAACGACAAGAGAAAGGATGAAGGATAATGAAACTGGTTGTTCTTGACGGCCATGCGCTCAATCCCGGTGATTTGAGCTGGGAAGCGCTTTCTTCGCAGGTTGGGGATTTTGTGCTTTATCCGAGGACGGCGCCGGAACAGGTTGTTGAACGGATAGGCGATGCCGAACTGGTGCTGACCAACAAGACCGTGCTGGACGAAACGGTGCTGGCACGGACGCCGTCTGTGCGCTACATTGGCGAACTGGCGACCGGCGTCAACAACATCGACCTGGCGGCGGCCCGGGCGCGCGGCATCGCGGTGACCAATGTGCCGGCCTACAGCACCGCCTCGGTGGCGCAGATGACCTTCGCGCTGCTTCTTGAGCTGACCCTGCAGGCCGGGCACTATGCCCAGCTGGTACACTCCGGCGCCTGGGCGCGCAGCGCGGACTTTTCCTTTTTCGATACGCCTCTGGTCGAACTGGAGGGCCTGCGGATGGGGATTGTCGGTTTTGGCCAGATTGGCCGCCGGGTAGCCCGTTTGGCGCAGGGCTTCGGCATGAGGGTGGCGGTTCATACCGCCCATCCGGAAAAGTACCGTGAGGCGTATGCCGATCTGGAATTTCTGGAGCTGGAGCCGTTGCTGCGCGAAAGCGACGTGGTTTCGCTGCACTGTCCGCTGACACCGGAAACCCGCCAGATGATCGATGCCAGGCGCATTGCGCTCATGAAACCCACGGCCTATCTTATCAACACCGGGCGCGGCCCATTGGTGGACGAGCGGGCGCTGGCCGATGCCCTGAAGGCCGGACGAATCGCCGGACTGGGCGTGGATGTGCTTTCCAGCGAGCCGCCTTCGGCCGACAACCCGCTGTGTTTGGCGCCGCACTGCGTGATCACGCCGCATATCGCCTGGGCCACGCGGGCGGCCCGCTTGCGGCTTATGGCGGTTGCCGCCGACAATCTGCGGGCCTTTTTGCGCGGTGAGCCTCTGAACCGGGTGGATGGGGCGTGATTTTGCAACGCCACGGTATCCCTGCCGCAACTGCCGGATTGCTCTTTACCCCAATATCGGTATAATAACAAAATTTTACAATTTCAAAAGGGAAGGGGTCAGCAGCCATGCTCAACCGTACGGAAAATACAAATTCGAAAGAGAAGGAGTCGGCAGTCACGCTCAGCCGTGCGGAAAAGATTCAGATGTCAGTTTCCGCCGTCATACTTGTGGCGGCCATCAGCGGTCTCCTCTACTTTGTGTATGCGATGCCGACGGTCATCAAGGTCGTGCCGCTTCAGCAGGCGCACGAGAATGTGGCAGCAGCCCAACGCGCCCTGATTTTGGAACAGAAGCTGCTGCAAGAGGAAGAGGAGGCACGCAGGCAGCAGCAGGAGGCTGCCGGGCCTGCCGGTGAAAAGGCCGCATCCCCGGGTGTGGAGAACGGAAAGGAAGAAAAGGCTTCCATGAATGCCGGAACGCCGGCGGCAGATCCGGCGGCATCTGCGCCTCCGGCAAGCGGTGATGCGCCGGCCGATCCAGCCGCCGGGCAGCAGGCTTCCGAACCGGCCGTTTCTCCTGAAGCCGATGGGCAGAAGCCGGAACCTGCGTCGGAAGTCCGCTAACTTTTTCACGTTTGGCAAGAAAGAAGGATCCATGACTACCGAGAAGAGAATGCTGGATAAGCCCTGCGTGGGGTGCAACATGGTTCGGGAAGGCGCAAACGCCCGTTTTTACTGCGGCGGCGAATTTGAAGAGGACGATACCACCGATCTGGGAAAAATTGTAAAACGCAAACAAACCTATTACCGGGTAATCCCTTCCGCCGAAATCCCCATCTGTGATCACTGCGTGAAAAAATATCAGCTGATACGTCTGATTCCGTGCGCGTTTATCAGCCTGCTGTGCTTGCTGGCCTTTCTCAAGACCGCACTCATCTTCTGGCACAACTTTGGCGCCGAGGGGAATCTGGTGTATTTACCGGTCATGGCTTTTTTCCTGTACGGTTTTATCCGTATGCTCATGAAGGTTTGTGAACTGCGTGACACGGAGGAACTGCGTGACAAGATGGCCATTGCCGCCCACCGGCCGGCGTTGAGCGCCTACCGGTTTTTCACCCAGCGCGAGTATCAGAAGTTCAGGGTCAAGGAAAAGTAGGAAACACCTTTTTTCGTCCAAAGGAACGCCATGAATCGCATACGATCCGATATTGCCGCCATGCAGGCCTATGTTCCCGGGTTCCAGCCCTCGCCGGAGGAACATTTCATCAAACTCAACACCAACGAGAATCCCTATCCGCCTTCCCCGAAGGTCGTTGCGGCCATTCAGGCGGAAGCGGCCAGGGGGCTGCAGCTCTATCCCGACGCCCGGAGCCGGGCGGCTCGGGAAGCGGCCGGGCGGGTGTATGGTTTTGATCCGGAGTGGATTATCATGGCCAACGGTTCGGACGAGGTCCTGAACAACCTGATCCGCTGCTGTGCCGCAGAAGGGGAGCAGGTTGGCTACCTGCATCCCTCCTACTCCTACTATGCGACGCTGGCGCGCATTCAGGGTGCCATGCCGGAGCCGGTGCTGCTGGACGCCGACCTGCAACCGTCAATGCCGCTGGAAAATTTCGCCGGGAAGATCTTCTTTCTGACCAATCCCAATGCGCCCTTTGGTTTTGCCTTCTCCCTGGATTTTATTGACAATCTGGCCGGAAAGCTGAAAGGCATGCTGGTGATTGACGAGGCCTACGCCGATTTTGCCGGCATCAGCGCCTGCGAGCTGGTGCGCCGCCATGAAAATTTGGTGGTGACCCGCACCTTCTCCAAGAGCTACTCGCTGGCGGGAATGCGCATCGGACTGGCCATTGCGCAGCCGGAAATCATCGCGGCGCTCGACAAGATCCGCGATCACTACAACCTGGACCGGCTGGCCCAGGTTGCCGCGGCCGCCGCGCTGGAGGATCAGGAGACCCTGCGTACCAACGTCAAACGCATCTGCGCCACCCGCGACTGGTTTGCCACCGAACTGCGCGCGCTTGGCTACGAGGTGCTGCCCTCCCATACCAATTTCCTGTTCTGCACGCCGCCACGCCGTGATGGGGAGAGGATCTGCAGGGAGCTGTTCGCGCGCCATATACTGGTGCGCCACTTTAGCGATCCCGCGCTCTGCCACGGTTTGCGCATCTCCATCGGCAGCCGCGAGGATATGGAAACGACGCTGGCCGCCCTGCGGGAGCTGCAATGAAGAAGCGGTGCGATTCCCGGGGAGAGAAGAGCCCTGGCAAGCATGACGTTTTTCCTGGGGGGCCGTTGTGAAAAAGCCCCCTCATGTGCCGGTTGAACTGATAACCGAATCCGCCGATCTGGAGCGATTGGCGCAGGATTTGGCTTCGGAGATGGTGCTTGCCGTCGATCTGGAGACGGATTCCTACCACTGTTACTTTTCCCGCGTCTGCCTGCTGCAGTTTACCTCATCCCGTTTCAGCGCGCTGGTTGACCCGCTGGCCTTGCCCACGCTTGAACCGTTGCGGCCAGTTTTTGCCGATGCCCGCATCCGCAAGATCTTCCATGCCGCCGACTACGATATTCGCTGCCTGCACCGCGATTTTGGCTTCGAGGTCCACAACCTGTTCGACACCATGGTCGGCTGCAAACTGCTGGGCGAGCAGAATCTCGGGCTGGCCGATCTGCTGTCCGCCGCTTTTGGAGTGACGCTGGACAAACGTTTCCAGTGCGCCAACTGGGCTCTGCGGCCGCTGACGGAAGAGATGCTCGCCTATGCCCTGGAAGACACCACGCACCTGATACCCTTTGCCGAAATGGTGGAGCGTCGTCTGCGTGATACGGGGCGCCTGACCTGGGCGCAGGAGGAGTTTGCCCTGCTGGAAAAACTGAGGCACAGTGAAATGCCGGGGCATTTGCGCCAGGCGGTTGCCGAAGCCGTCGCCTTTACGCCGCGCCAGCTCGCGGCACTGGAGCGGCTGCTGCGCTGGCGTGACGCCGAGGCGCGCCGCCAGGGCTGCCGCTATCTGCACATCGTCGGTACCAGTCATCTGGCCGCGCTGGCCGCAGCGCTTCCCGCGACATCCCAGGAGATGGAGAAGATTGCCGAAGTTCCCCTTGCCCTGAAGCGGCGTTATGGTGTGTCTTTCCTGCGGATCCTTGACGAGGCGCGGCGGCTGCCGGAAGAGGCCCTGCCGGAGCCCGCTCCGGAGCCGGTGCCGCACCCCCGCCGCGGTGCAGGCAACAGTCTGCTCAAGGATCTGAAAAACTGGCGGCGCAACGCCGCGCAAGACCTGGGGCTCGATCCGGGCACCCTCATCAACAACCATGTGCTGGAAGAGATCGCCCGCTGCCGCCCGCGGACGCTGAGCGCCCTTTCCACCATTTCGGGCATCAAACAGTGGCAGTTGCGTGAGTTGGGCAATTCCCTGCTGCGTCAGGTGACGCATCATGCCCAATCCCATTCCGGTTCCGGCAAAACGCCGCAGACGGATTCTCCGTAAGGGAGCAAGCCGGGCCCTGGCCCCGGTCAGGGGACTCCCGGTTTGGTCATGCGGCGGACGTCCAGCGCCGTTTCAAGGAGCCTTTCGTCGAGTATCTGCTGTTTGAGCGCCAGCTCGCGTATGGTCTGGCCGCTTGCGGCCGCCTCCTTGGCCAGCGCGGCCGCGCGATCGTAGCCGACAAGCGGCGAAAGCGGCGTGGCCAGCATCAGGCTTTTCTCCACCAGTTCCGCGCAGTGGGCGCGGTCAACTTCCAGATTGGCAAGGCAGCGTCCGGTGAACAGCCGTACCGCGTTGGCAAGCAAAGTTACCGATTGCAGCACGTTGTGGATAATCACGGGAATCATCGTGTTCAGCTCGAAGTTGCCGCTCAAGCCCCCGATGTTGACCGCCGCATCGTTGCCGATGACCTGCGCGCAGACCTGCAGCAGGCTCTCCGCCATCACCGGGTTGACCTTGCCCGGCATGATGGAGCTGCCCGGCTG
>JAFZPK010000086.1 GCA_017552515.1 Deltaproteobacteria bacterium
ACGGAGCGGCTCTTTCTCTACGTGAAGCGGGAGCATCCCATCGCTTCACGGGGGGAGGTGGGTTTTGCCGAGATGAACGGCGCAAGTTTCCTGATGGTCTCCGAGGTGGGTTTCTGGAGCCATGTGGTGCGGGATCGGATGCCTGCTTCCCGTTTCCTCCTGCAAGCCGATCTCGAGGGCCTGACCGAGGTGGTGGATTCCTCATCGTTACCGGCCTTCGCCACCAACTTCAGCATGGACTGTGGCTACGTCCACCATGACCGTGTGGCCGTGCCTTTTACCGACCCTGAAGCTGAGGCGACGTACTGGTTCGTCTGCAAGACGGCGGGGCGCGAGCGTTTCGGACGGTTCTTCACCGTGCTGGAACGAATGGGAGAGCGCTAGGAGAGAAGTTTTGGGGCAGGGTATACATATGTCGCGGAAAAAACAGGAGGCGGTTATGGAGAAGAAGACCTTCAGATGTACAACGTGCATATGGCGTCGTTACGCCGAAAACAATCCGGAAAAATTCCTGTCCCGGCTGTGGCGCTGGCACACCGGATGGTGCCCGCGCTGGAAGGCCTACAAGAAAGCGTCAGATGCCGGCGCCCTGCCGGACGAGGCCCTGACCGGCAAGCGGGGATGATGCCGCCGGACATGCGCTTGCCTTAGAATTGTATTCATCCAGACTTCTGCGGCAGGCGGCTCTTTGCGATCGCCTGCCGTTTTTTATGACCATCAAATCTTTTTCAGTTCATACTTGCGGCTGCCCATCCCCAGGGTTTCGCCGTGGGAGAGCTGCACCTCGCCGCGGGTATAGGGCCAGCGGGCGGTGAACTTGTCCGCCTTGCTCAAGTCGACGTGTTTGTCCACGTCGTTGATCCAGGGAGCCTTGTTCACCAGATCGAGGCAGGCCTGATCAAGCGCCACCGGGTCGGTGGAGGCGAGGATTCCCAGATCCGGCACCATGGGCAGATCACTCCAGCCTGCGCAGTCGCAGTCCGGCGTGACGTTCATCACGAAGTTGATGAAGCACACCTTGTCCTGGCGTCCCGTAATCACGCCCCAGGCATATTCGGTCATACGCTCGACGAAGGGCTCCATCTGGGTGGCCCAGTCGATGCTGATGGCCTGAACAGGGCAGACCGTCATGCATTCGAAGCAGCCGTAGCACTTTTGAGTATCCACCACGCTTTTCTGATCACGCAGCGCAAGCGCCTTTTGCGGGCAGATATCGACGCATTTGCCGCAGCCTACGCATTGTTTGGCGTCGATCTGGACATGGGTGTCGTGCTGATCCTGTTTGCCGCGTACCGATGCGCCGCCCATGGCCAGGTTCTTGATGGCGCCTCCGAAGCCGCCCATCATGTGGCCCTTGAAGTGGGAAAGCACCACCATCGCGGGCGCGCGGCGGATCTCGGTCGCGATATGCACTTCCTTGAAGTGCTTGCCGTTGATAGCGACGGGCACGTCGTTTTCGCCGTAAAGGCCGTCGGCCAGAATGACCGGCGCATTGACCACCGCAGGCGTGAAACCGTGGCGGTAGGCGGTCAGCAGATGATCATAGGCGTTTTTGCGGCTGCCGGAATAGAGGGTGTTGGTGTCGGTGAGGAAGGGCTTGCCGCCGGCCTCCAGCACCTTGTCCACCACCGCGCGCACCCAGGAGGGCCGCAGGTGGGAGTCATTGCCCGCTTCACCGAAGTGCAGCTTGATGGCGGTCAAATCGTCCTTTTTGACGATGTCCTTCAGGTTGAGGGCGTCGCAGAGCCGCGCAATTTTGTCCAGCCGGGTGTTGCCGTGGCTGCCTCCGGGCGAGGCAAAGTAGACGATGGATGGTTCGCTCATGAAAATCTCCTTTGGATTTTTATTGCTGTGTACCGGGAAAAGTTACAGCCTTCTGCCGAATTCGCAGGCTTTTTCCGGGAAGCCCGAAGCCGCGGTCATGGCGGGTGTGCCGCAGCCAAGGCCCAGAATCATGCCCATGTCCTGAAAGTTCAGGTAACGGCAGATGGTCTGGTAGTGGCTGACAAGGGCCTGCATGATCCAGTCTTCACTGTCCCAGGCGGCGGTGAGCAGTGCTGCTTTGAGCTTTTTCCCCATCAGTTCTTCGTTAAAGGCATAAAAACGATCGACCAGGGTTTTGAGCTGCGCCGCCATGCCGAAGTAGTAGAGTGGCGTCACGAAGACCAGCATGTCGCAGGAGAGAATGGCGGCACGGGCCTGGGCCATGTCATCCTTGTGGATGCAGGATCCGGCCGTACCGCAGTGGCCGCAGCCTAGGCAGGGATGCAGGTTTGCATGACCTGCGTCGAAGAAAGTGACGGTATGCCCGGCTTCCTGTGCGCCCCTGGCGAAGTGTTCGGCCAGAAGGGTGGACGATGAGGCATCTTGAGGATGCGGGCTCGAAGTGATCATCAAAATGTTCATGGCGTGTGTTTCGCTCCTTTTCGTGCTTTTGGAGAATAAAATTCTATGAAATTGAGTAAAATAGCCTTTTAATGCCGGGACGGTCAATACTCGATTCTAATGGATTTTTACTCGATTCTCGTCGGGATGGCTTTTTCCAATTTTCTCTTTGCTTTTTAAGCTTTCTGCAAAAATATAAAGGCGGTTTTGAAAAGTGTTTGCGCTTTATGCTGATTTTTCTTGAATATCCTTTAGGCTCCGAAGGTGTTTGTAGACCTTTTTTGCAGGGGGAAGCTATGCAGAGTGCAGATCGGCGTTTTATGCAAGCGGTGGAAAATGACGATGCAAAAGTGGTACAGGCTTTGATTCAAGAGGGCGCGAACATATATGCTGAGAACGATGACGGTTTGACGGCGTTGATGTTGGCAGCATTAAACAACACTGATCCGGAAGTATTGCAAATATTGCTTGAGGAAGGAGCAGAGTTGAGTGAAGAGCATAGATATGGTTTTACAGCGCTGGATTTGGCGGTACTCAATCCCAATCCGGGAGTGGCGGGATTACTGAAATTGGCGGCCCGAAATGATCCTGAAATGGCATCTGCTCTGAAGGTACGACCCAGCTCAGAGGAAATGAAGGCCTTGTTGGTCAGCTTGAATATCTGCAGAAAGTAAGTATGGCCTTGCGGCAGTGATAAAGGCGGCCGAAGATGCAAAATCCTGAGAAAAAAGAGTTGTTGACGGTGGCCATTGACGCGCTGGCCTACGGTGGCGCCGGTGTGGGGCGAAGCGAGGGGCGCGCGGTGTTTGTGCCATATACCGCGCCCGGCGATGTGGTTTCCTGCCGGGTTCTGCGGAGCAAGCCCCGGATGCTGTGGGCCGAAAGCGAAGAACTGCTGGCTGAAGCGCCGGAGCGGGTGCCGCCTCCTTGCTCCTTGTTTGGCGTCTGCGGCGGCTGCCACTGGCAGCATCTGAACTACGAAAGCCAGCTTTTCTGGAAGGAATGCCTTTTCGCCGACATGCTGACGCGCCATGCCAAGGTGCCGGAAAACGTATTCGCGCCCATTGTGCCTTCGCCCGTTCCCTTCGGTTATCGCCAGCGGATGCAGTTCAAATGCCATGCGGCGCCTTCGGGCGTGTGCATCGGTTTCTACCGTTGCCAGAGTCACTTTGTGGTGGATGCGCCCCAGTGCCTTCTGGCGGCGCCCGCCATCAACGAGGCGCTGGCGCTGCTGCGGACCTCGCTAGAGGATTTCGCGCAGGCCAACCGGATTCCGCAAATCGATATTTCCTGCGACGAGGAAGGCGTCTTGCGGGTATTGATACACTTTCTGGCGGAAGACAGCGCGGCGCTGGAAAGACAACTGAAACCGCTGGCGCTGGAGCGTGGCTGGGGGCTGTTCGAGCAGTGCGGACGCAATGAAACGCGGCAGCATGTCTGCGGCCCGTCCGATCTGGCAATTAAGCCGCTGGAGAACGCCCATTCCCTGCGGCTTGCCTATCCCGCCGGAAGCTTTGCCCAGATCAACGCCGTGCAGAACCGCCGCCTGGTGGCCGAGCTGCTGGAGACAAGCGCCTTACGCGGCGGCGAGATGGTGCTGGATCTGTTTTGCGGAGTGGGCAATCTGACGTTGCCTCTGGCTCTGCGGGCCCGGCGCGTGGTGGGCGTGGAGGGCGTGGAGCCGGCGGTTGCGGCGGCGCGAGGGAATGCGCACGCCAATGGCATCGCCAACGCGGAGTTTGTGGCGGCCGACGCCAACGGGGCTTTCCCGC
>JAFZPK010000087.1 GCA_017552515.1 Deltaproteobacteria bacterium
CGGTCCATGGGGCGCGTGGAGGTCATGTCGGCGATGACATCGTGGATGGCGGAGAGCTGATCCTCGGTTTCGTCGTAGGGGAAACTGGCCTCGAATTCGGTGAAGAGCTGATCGGGCGCCGAAAAGGCAAAGCCGGGGCGCATTTCCCTTTGAGCCTGGAGCTTGAGCAGCTCCCGCGCCAGCTCCTCGACGGCGGCTTTCGCCCGGACAACCGCCTTTTCCCAGGCGTTGCCGCCGAGCTTGTCCAGCGAAGGGGCGGCGCCTTCCGGGCCGACGTAGCGCGAAATCTTCTCAATGCGTTCCACCGGCAGGTACAGCTTGGCGCCTTCGGCGTATTCCAGATGCAGGAAGTCCCCTTCGGCCTGGGCGGTCTTGATGTGCAGCAGGCCGTGAAAGCGCGCGATGCCGTGCTCCGCGTGGACCACGAAATCGCCCGTGCGCAGTTCTGCAAAGGAGGTGAGCAGGTCGCGGGGGCGGCGTTTGCGGCTGGCATGCTGATGGCTGCGCGGACCGAAGATCTCCTCTTCGGAAATGACGAGCAGGCGTTCTTCGGGCAGGCGCAGCCCCGCCGAGAGCGTCCCCAGCGTCAGCGCCAGTTCACCGGGCGCAAGTTTTGAGGGCTTTTCCGGATAGAAGACCGTTTCCAACTGGTGCGCGTCGAACAGGTTGCGCATGTGGTTGGCCTGTCCCTGCTGGTGGCAGACCAGCAGCACCCGCCAGCCGTTTCGCAGATGATCCTCCAATCTTCCGGCCAGCGCGGCCACGCCGCGGCTTTCCTGGGCGGCGTCCAGCCGCATGTCCTCATTGGATTCGCATGAGAAGCGCAGGACGGGATGGCTCTTGCGGATGCCTGCGGTTTCCAGAGCCGGGATGTCGATGCGCGGCAGACCTTCCAGCCGCTGTTCCAGCTCGTCCTGCGGCAAGTAGAAATCGCAGGGTTCGGCGTGGAGCTCGCCCTTGGCGGAAATTTTGGCATAGCCGTTTTCCACTGCGGCGGCAAAGCGTTCCAGCTCGGCGTCCACGCCTTCCGGGTCGACGAATATCCAGCGGGCGTCCCGCGCGTAGTCGAAGAAGGTGTCGAGCTTTTCATAGGCAAAGGGCAGCAACCCGGAACAGCCGGGGAAGAACAGGCCCTCGCGCAGATCGGCCAGTATCGCCTCGCGCACCGGACGCGGCAGCGCCAGTTCGTCGCAGCGGAGCTTCAGACGGCGCGACAGCGTTTCGAAACCCTTTCCCGCGATGATCATCTCCCGCACCGGCAGGATCTCCAGCGCGGGCAGGGGAGTAGGCTGGGTGCGCTGGGTGGCCGGATCAAAGAGGCGGATGCGCTCCACCTCGTCGCCGAAAAATTCGACGCGCACCGGCTGGGCAACCGCCGGGGGGAAGATGTCCAGCAGATCACCGCGCAGGGAAAAGGCGCCGCGTTCTTCCACCAGCGGGGAGGCCGCGTAGCCCAGGGAGGCGAGGCTCTTTTGCAGTGTCTCCCGGGAGCATTCCTTCCCCGGCGCAAGCGTGAAGGCGCCTTCCTCCAGTTCTTTGCGCGGAATCAGGCGCTGCATCAGGGCCCGGGCCGGAATGACCACCAGAGGCGCGGCTCCTTGGCGCATGAGCGCCGATAGCGTCGCGAGCCGGGTGGCTTCCAGCTCCAGCGGCGGGTTGAGCGGCTCGTAGGGGTTGATGCCCCAGTGCGGAAACAGCAGAACCTCGCCGCCCGTGTAAAAGGCCAGATCGTCGCGGAAACGTCCGGCACCGCGCGAGTCCGGCATCACGATGCACAGCGGCGCACCGGCGTCCCGGGCGCGCAGCCGGGCGATCAGAGCGGCGGCCGAGGAACCGGCCAGCCCCAGCAGTTCGCAGCGGCCTTCCAGCTTGGGAAAACGCCGGGTAAATTCCTCGAAGGTGCAGGGCAGGGCATCCGCCAGAAGCGATGACATGGGTTAGTGGTTCTCCTTTGCAAACAGCTTATCAAAAGACGGCCGCCGCCGTGGGGCTGTTTTTTTATATGTTTAAAAGGCCGTCCTTCCGGGCGGCCTTTCATCTGATTCCAACATACATGGCATGGCATTTCAAAATTGCCAACCGGAAAAAGCTGGTTATTTTAAAATTGCCAGCCGAAAAAGGGGTGATCTTTTCAAATTTGCCAGCCGAAAGCGCATACGCCCTTCCTGGGCGGATGAAAAAAGTTCCAAATTTTTTGCTGAATTTGTGACGTGTCTGGTCCGAGGTTGCCTTTTCCCTCCAAAGTTTTCTCTGCGAAGCGATGGATCGGTGGCATACTCTATCGATTATAGTCGATGGAATCGATATTTTTTCTCTTTCATCGATTATAATCGATGATATTATAGCCCGGTATGAACATCACGGAAGAAGGGAGTCCCCATGTTTATCCGGAACAGTTATCTCGAACGGGTCAAGTCCTTTGCTGGTCTCGACGTTATCAAGGTCATTACGGGGATGCGCCGGAGCGGAAAATCGGTTCTCCTCGGGCAAATACGGGACGAAATCGTCAAAAGAACGGATCCTGACGGAGAGATAGTTTTTTTCAATTTCGAAGAGGAGGAAAACGCCCGTTTTTTGCGCAAGGGAGTTTTGCACGAGTATGTGCTGGACATCATAAATCGTACTTCCGGGCGCAAGGTTTACGTCTTTCTCGATGAAGTTCACAACATGGAAGATTGGGAAATTACGGTCAATTCCCTGCGGGCCAAACAAAACGTTGACGTCTACGTCACGGGATCCAACTCGAAACTGCTTTCGGGCGAACTCGCCTCGCACCTGACGGGACGCTTTGTGGAAATTAACGTGACGCCATTCTCGTTTGCCGAATTTGTACTTGCTGGACAGAGTGCCTTTCCAGGATTTTCCCGCGAGGTACTTTTCCAGAAATATCTTGCCTTCGGCGGGATGCCTTTTCTGACCAGTCTTGGCTATCGGGAGGATTTGACACGGACTTATCTTGAAGACGTTTTTTCGTCCATTCTGCTGAAAGATGTGGCCGGGCGCGGCAGGATACGTGATGTTGAACTTTTGGGCAGAATCGTGCGTTACGTGATGTCCGAGGCGGGACATGCCTTTTCGGCCGCCTCCATTGTCCGTTTTCTCAAGAGTGAAGGCCGCCCTTGTACGGTGGATACGGTTTTGAATTATCTTGCGCTTTGCGAGGATGCTTTCCTCTTTGCGCGTGTCAGGCGGGAAGATGTGATCGGCAAGCGTATTCTGGCCGTGGACGAAAAGTTCTATGTGACAGATCACGGCATACGC
>JAFZPK010000088.1 GCA_017552515.1 Deltaproteobacteria bacterium
CCCGCCTTGTTCAGATGCAGTTTCCCTGAAAAAGCGGGCGGTTTTTTCGGGGTGACGCCCAGATCGATGTCGGCGCTTGCCTGTCCCTGAAGCCGGAAGCGCTGCAGCCGGGGTTCCAGTTTGACCAGGGAGGCAAGTTCCAGATCGGCGAGCTGCAGGCGCAGCCTGAAATCTTGCGGATTGGTCTTCTTTCCCGCGCCGGTAACGTTGAGACGGAACATGCCGGCGTTCAGTTCGCCTCTGGTGAGTTTCCAGCCCTCCGGGGCGATGTCTCCTTCCAGAAGCAGTTTTCCGAGGAGATCCAAACCATTTTTGACCAGGATTTCGCGGATGTCGGTTTTGAGCTGCAGGTGGGCGCCGTTGCTTTTTCCCCTCCAGAGGGCGCCAAGCTCTACCGCAAGCGTTGCGGGCAGGCGCGGTTTGAAGGCGGTCTTGGGCAGCAGGGCGCCCAAATGCGCGAGCGGCACAACGGCGCGGGCTGTCAGTGAGGGAACGCTTTTCCAGTCTTCCAGCGTGGCGTTGAAGGTAAGCGGCAGCTTGTTCCAGGCAAAGCGGCCGTTTTCCAGCAGGATTTTTTCCGGGGTGACGTGCAGCTCGCCCGCGCCCTGTTTCAGGGTGTCACCGTTGGGCAGGGCGATTTCGAACTGTTCCAGATGCGCGTCAAGCTGAACCGGCATCAGTGCTTGCGGGAGCTTTCCCTGTAAGGTGCAGGAGCTGATGGCCACCTTGCCCCTTTTGATGAAAGGGCGGGCCTTTTGCGGAAGCCAGGGCGACAGGTCGCACAGGGGGCTTGTCAGCGTGCCGTTGAGCAAAAGACCCTGTGGACCGGGTTTCAGGTGCATGGCGCCATTTATGACCATCTTGGGGAAACGCAAGTCCAGGACGGGGAAACTTTGCATATCCTGAGAGCTGATCCAGAGGGTGTCAAGCGTGCAGGGCGCCAGTGCGGGGAACTTCTGCTCGTGGACAACGAGACGGGGATCGCCGTTGAGCTGGATTTTCACCGCAAGGCCGGTTGCAGGCTGGCCATGGGCGCTGGCCTGGAGATCGAGGGAACCATCCAGACGAGTGCCGGGCAGGGCGAGCATGGTGCTCAGAAAAGGCCCGGAAAGCTGCTGAAAATGGCATTGCGCCGTCATTGTCCAGTCGCGCCAGAGAGGTGCCTTCGTCAGGCTCATGTTTCCGGAAAATGAGGCGTCTGCCGCCTGTCCCTGCGCGATCTTGCCGGAAAATTGCGTCAGGTTGCCTTTTTGCAGCCAATACCCGTCCAGTGAGCGGATCGTAAGTGTCTTGCGCGCGCCTTCCGGTTTCAGCGTGGCGGAACCGTCGGCTATGCGGATCTTTTTCAGGTGAATGCGCGAAAGATGGGTGGACGATTCGTTTTTTTTGGTGAGCGCCGCGCGCAGTTTCGCCTGATCTATCTGAACCACAGGTTTTTCCAGGAGGATTTCGTCAAGGACAAGCTGGCCGTTGAGAAGTTTCCATAACTGCGGACGCAGGCGCAGGCTGGCCAGCTGAAGCTGATCGACACCGTAATCGGCCGCAGCGGTGCTGTGAATGTCGTAGCAGATCAGTTCCGGAAACGGCGAAAGGCGGAATTCCCAGTCCCGGAATGTGACCGGACCGACTGCCGCCTCCAGCGCCGCCTGGGTGTAGCCACGGAGATCGAAACGCTCCGCCGTGAAGCGGAGAAGGGCGGACAGCAACAGGAACAGCGGGATGACGACCATCAGCACTTTGCCCAGCGCCACAAGTTTTTTTGCAATGTACTTCATAGGCATGCATGTCTGGAAAAAATGGAAACTCAAACTACTATAACGCGTTTTCCCGGAAGAAAAATTGTTTTTATGAAAATGGCATGTTTGCTATGATTGTTATCTTGGAACTGCCGGGGCTTGAATAATAATAAATAGAGTCTTTGGGACGCAGTCGCAGAGAAGGATGGTGGGCGTATGAACGATTTGCTGGCTTATGCATCGTTGGTGATAGTTGTGCAGTGTGTGGTGATGGTACTGCTGGGCTTTTCTCTTTCACGCTGCCGGGATGCGCTGCGTTCGGCTCCTGGAAAGGAAACGCCGAGGACCTTTGCTGAAAAGTTCAGGGCTGTTCTGGCCTTGCTGAAACGGAAGCAGCGGACGCCGGAACAGGTACGGAAGGATTCGGAAGCGCTTCCCGCTGCGCCTGCTGAAAAAACTGAAGCTGCTGCAGAGACGCCTGCCGGGGAGCCTGAACCGCCGGAGCCTGTTTCCGAATCGGCGGAAGCGCCGGAAACGGCGGCTGAAGTTGCCGAAACCGCTGCGGTTGAGGAAAAAACGGAAAGTGTGATGGAGCCGGAATCGGCTCCTGTGCTGCTGGAGCGGGTCAAAACGGGGCTGGCCAAGACCCGGGGCCTGTTCGTGAAACGGCTGGACGATCTTTTGCGGGGTTCCCGGAAAGTCGACGAGGATCTGTGGGAGGAACTGGAAGAAATTCTGATTTCCGCGGATGTAGGCATGAAGACCACGATGGATCTGCGCAAGGTGCTTGAGGAGCGCTGCAGGAAGGAAGGAATCGGGCAGGGAGACGCCCTGCGCGCGGCCTTGATGGAAGAAATGGAAAACTGTCTGCGGCGTGATGAAAGGCCGCTGGATTTTGATGGCGCTTCGCCTTTTGTGCTGATGGTGGTCGGAGTGAACGGCGTGGGCAAAACGACCACAATTGGCAAGCTGGCGCATCGGCTGACGCGGGAAGGGAAAAAGGTCGTGCTGGGCGCCTGTGACACCTTCCGCGCGGCGGCTGCGGAACAGCTGACGGTATGGGCGCAGCGGGCCGGGGCCGACATCGTCAGCCATACTCCGGGAGCCGATCCCGCCGGCGTGGCCTTTGACGCGGTGCGGGCGGCGGTGGCGCGCGGAGCCTCCGTGGTTATTCTGGATACGGCCGGAAGGCTGCACACTAAATCCAACCTGATGGAGGAGGTGCGAAAGATTCGCCGGGTGGTTTCCCGCGAGGTCCCCGGTGCTCCGCACGAAACCCTTCTGGTGCTTGATGCCACCCTGGGACAGAATTCCCTGGTGCAGGCCCGGCAGTTTCATGAAGCCGTGGAGGTTTCCGGTGTGGCTCTGACCAAGCTCGACGGCACTTCCCGCGGGGGAATGATTGTGGCGGTGGGAAGCGAACTGGGCATTCCGGTCCGCTATATCGGCACAGGAGAGGGCGTGGACGATCTGCGGCCCTTCGATCCGCATCTCTTTGTGACCGCGCTGTTTGACAAAACCTGAAAGCGTTTGACTTTGTTGCACCGGGCTTTTAACATTACATATTTATTTCCAGGTGATGTGGTGAAGTGCGGCGCGGAAAGTATTTGGAAAAACGATCCGGGAATTGTTTTTTTGAAGAAGGATTAAAGGAAAGAACGGGAAAAGGGAAAGAGTATGCTTTTGTCCCGCAAATGTGTGGGAAGAGGCTTTTTCATATAGTAAAAGCAGTTCAACGATCGGAAGGTGTTTGCGAAACGGGAGATAGAGGAAAATTCGTGCTGTAAAGCGCAAACACATGAAAATTCCAGGATTTTTTCTGGATGGATGTTTTGTTTCCTTTCGGGAATAATTTTCCCCCCAAACTGATTCTCTTTCCTTAAAACGTTTGTCCTCTTCAAGCTTTTCCAGGGTATGCCGGAAAAGTTCTTTTCCACGAAGCGTGGATGCTTGTGCTGTATGTCCAAACAAGATGTCAGGAAACAGATACTGGAGTGGCGTTCGGGGCTGCCCGAAACTGTACGGCGCCAGTATGGGGAAGCTGCTGCCCGGCGCGTGATCGCGCTGGAAGCCTTTTGCCATGCCCGCACGATTGGTCTCTACAGCCCGGTACGCGGTGAAGTGCCGACGGCCGCCATCTTTGCTGCCGCTGTGAACTGCGGCAAGCGTGTCGCCTATCCGCGGGTCTGCGGAGAGGATATGGAATTTGTGACGGTGACGGCCCTGGCGGATCTGCAGCGTGGTTCGTTTGGCGTGGCGGAGCCCGTTGGAAAGGATACGGTCGCGGTTTCGGAGCTGGACATGCTGATTATGCCGGGCGTGGCCTTTTCACTGTCTGGTTGGCGCCTGGGTTATGGAAAGGGATATTACGATCGCTTGCTTTCCAGGGAGAAACCGGCCTGCCTGCTGACAGGCCTTTGCTATGAGGGGCAGCTGGTGCCCGCTCTTTTCGGGGAAGCGCATGATGTACCGGTGCAGCTGATTGTCACCGAGGCGCGAGTCGTTTTTGTTCAAAACGGATAGACGGTTTTTCAGGAGGATATTTTGGAGACCTTGTTCTTGATTTTTGTCATGGTGTTGGCGTTGTGCGGAGGCGGCGCGCTGGGCTTTTATTTTTGCCAGTCCCGGATGAAAGATGCGCAGCTGGCTGCCGGCCAGATTGTGGAAGCGGCCAAAATGGAAGCGGAAACGATTCGCAGGGAGGCCCAGATTCAGGCCAAGGATGCGGTCTTTCAGGCCAAGGTGGAATGGGATAACGAAGTCAAGGAACAGAGCCGGGAGTTTCAGGCGAAGGAGCGGCGCCTGCTGCAAAAAGAGGAAAATCTGGATCGCAAGTCCGGTCAGCTGGACGAGCGCGATATGGAACTCGGCAAGAAGGAGAAAGCGATCGCCGAAAAGGAGGAGCGTGTCCAGCAAAAGGAGCGGGAAGCCGAGGAACTGGTCGTCCGGCAGCGGGAGAAGCTGGAGAGCCTTTCCAACCTGAGCGCCGGTGATGCCAAGAAGCAGCTTATGGAGGAGATGACAAGCGCGGCCCGGCATGACTGCGCCAAATATATCAAGCAGATGGAAGATGAAACCCGTGAAACCGCCGACAAGAAGGCCAAGGAGTGCATCGCCCTGGCGATCCAGCGCTATGCCGGCGACTATGTGGCGGAACGCACGGTCAGCGTCGTGCCCTTGCCTTCCGACGAGATGAAGGGGCGGATCATCGGCAGGGAAGGCCGCAATATCCGCACCATCGAAGCGGCCACCGGCATAGATCTGATTATTGACGATACGCCGGAAGCGGTGATCCTGTCGGGCTTCAACCCGGTACGGCGGGAAGTGGCGCGGCTGGCGCTGGAACGCCTGATTGCGGATGGCCGCATCCATCCGGCGCGTATTGAGGAGATGGTCAAGAAGGCCGGTGAGGAGGTGGACAAGACCATCCGTGAAGCTGGCGAACGGGCAACTTTCGATATCGGCGTGCATGGCGCCCACCCGGAGATTGTCAAGCTGCTGGGACGTCTCAAGTACCGCACTTCCTTTGGGCAGAATGTGCTGCAGCACTCCATCGAGGTGGCCTTTCTGTGCGGCATCATGGCGGCGGAACTTGGCGTGAACGTCAAGCAGGCCAAATGGGCCGGCTTGCTGCATGATCTGGGGAAGGCGGTGGATCATGAGATAGAGGGGTCACACGCGGTTATCGGCGCGGATATCCTGAAAAAATATGGGGAATCGCCGGCGATTGTCCATGCGGTGGCGGCGCATCACGAGGATGAGCATCCCCAGACGGTTCTGGCGGTTCTGGTGCAGGCCGCGGATGCGCTTTCCGGCGCCCGTCCGGGTGCGCGCCGCGAGATGCTGGAAACCTATGTGAAGCGGCTGGAGGATCTGGAGCGTATTGGAACCTCGTTCCCCGAGGTCAGCAGCTGCTTTGCCATTCAGGCGGGCCGGGAAATTCGCGTGATGGTGGACAGCGACGGCGTTTCCGATGCGCAGGCGCAGGTGGTGGCGCACGAGATTGCCCGCAAGATCGAACAGGAGATGACCTATCCCGGCCAGATCAAGGTCAACGTGATTCGGGAAACCCGGGCTGTGGATTACGCGCGATGAGTGCCGGAACGCTTACGGTTTTGCTCGTCGGGGATATTGTTGGCCGGGCCGGCCGCTTTGCCCTGGGCCGTGCTTTGCGGCAGATTGTGCAGCGCCACCGGATCGATTTCGTGGTGGCGAATGGCGAAAATGCCGCTGCCGGCATGGGGCTGACTCCGACCGTGGCCATCGAACTGTTTGACGCGGGCGTCGATGTGCTGACAAGCGGCAACCATATCTGGGGCAAGAAGGAAATGATGCCGTTTTTGGAAGAGGAACGGCGTGTCCTGCGTCCCGCCAACTATCCGGACCCGGCTCCGGGTCGTGGCTCCGGTGTTTTCACGAGTATTTCCGGCGTCAAGGTCGGGGTGCTGAATCTGGAAGGGCGGGTCTTCATGAACGCTCTGGATTGTCCGTTTCTGGCAGCCGATCGGGAGATTGGGCGGCTTTCCGAGGAGACGAAGATTATCCTGGCCGATTTTCATGCGGAAACCACCAGCGAGAAAATGGCGCTTGGCTACTATCTGGACGGGCGGGTGTCGGTGCTGGCGGGAACCCATACGCATGTGCAGACCGCCGACGAGCGCATCCTGCCCCAGGGCAGCGCCTACATAACGGATCTGGGAATGACGGGCGGCTGGGATGGCGTCATCGGCTTTCAAAAGGAGAAACCACTTCAGCGCTTTTTGACGCAGCGTCCGGTCCGTTTCGAACCGGCCTGCCGGCAACTGATATTGAACGGCCTGGTTGCGGAAATTGATATCGAAATGGGGCGGGCTTTGCGGATTGAACGGGTGTTTGAGCATGTTCCTGGTGAAGTGACAGGTTGAAGAACGGGGTAACATGAAGATTTCATCCAGGGATTTTTTTGATGCAAAAGTGTGATGGGTGACTTTTTAAAGAGTTTTCTAAAAGGGAGGTTGTGACATGGCCAAAATTGTTCCGCTGACTTTCTCGCAGCATGGTAAAAAGCGTCTTCTTCCAGTTTCTTCCTATGCGTTTGCAGCCAAGCAAACCCTCATTCCGGCAGTGGTTGCGGAATTTTCTGCCGCAATGCATATCTATCCCATAGTGTTTGCCGAATATGTGGGAGAGATAACACCCTTTTTGCTGATGGGACTGGGCAAGGAGGAAAATCTTTTTGTCAACTCTCTGGGCAAGTGGCGTGCCGAGTACATTCCCGCGACGGTCCGTCGTTACCCGTTTATTTTTGTTCAGGCTCCCAAGGTGGAAGGCGAGGAGGAAGGCAAGGAGCGTCTGGTGCTGTGCATCGACGAAGAGAGCGGTCTTTTGGCGGATGAAGGCGGGGAGCCGCTTTTCACCGAAGATGGCAAGCGTGCGCCGGTAATGGAAAAATTTTTCAAATTTATCAGCGAGTATCACCGCTCCGTACAGATTTCGAAGCATTTTGCCGCACTTC
>JAFZPK010000089.1 GCA_017552515.1 Deltaproteobacteria bacterium
CGTGATTCCTATTTTCCGGAAAAAAATCCGGCGCCCATTATCGGCCACAACAAGTACACAAATATCGACCCCGAGAGCACGCTCATCGATTTGGCCTACGAGGCAGGCCTGGGTTATGACTCGCTCGCCAACGCCAACCCCGATGTCGATCCATGGATGCCTTCAAAAAACCAGGATATTTTGCTGCCCTATGCCACCATTTTCCCCTGGAAGGCCAAACCGGGCATTCTCATTAACATTGCGGAATGCCGCCTTTACTATCTCTGGCAGGAAGGGAAAAATCTGAGGATCCGCATTTATCCCATCGGTATCGGTCAGGAAGGTTGGGAATCACCGAGCGGCACCTTTTTTGTTGCCAACAAGGCGCGGAATCCAACCTGGGTGGCCCCGGCCTCCATTCGCCGTGAGCGGCCGGACGAGCCCGCCGTGATACCGCCCGGACCGGACAACCCGCTGGGCGGCTACTGGATGGGCCTGTCCATCAAGGGCTACGGCATTCACGGCACCCATAAACCCCTTGGGGTCGGAAGGCAGGTCAGTCACGGCTGTATCCGCCTCTATCCCAATGACATCAGCGATCTTTTCCCCAGAGTTGCCGTCAAGACACCGGTGACCATGGTGTACCAACCGGTAAAAGTTGGTCTCCGGGACAACAAGCTTTGGGCCGAGATTCATCCTGACAACCGCAATACCGGGATAAATGTGAAAGACGAAATCTCCCGCCAGAGCAGCCTGTTGGGCTGGAAAAACGTTATCGACTGGAAGCGGGTTGAGGGTGAAATCAATCTGTGCAGCGGAGTGCCCTTCGTCATTTCCTCAAGCGACTCTTCTCCGGTAACGCATGAAGAACCACCGGCCCCCCGGCAGGAAAAGCCATACTACGAAGAACTCTACTAGAAAAAATGTCTCTCAAACTGGGGAAATCGCTGCAGGTTGCTGTATACGCGATTTCCCCCGGGCAAGCGTCCATAAAAAAAGCCCCGTTTTTCAACGGGGCTTTTTCCTTGCAAGCTGTCAGGAATTACTTGCGAAGACCTCTCTCAAAAGCCTTCTTGGAAGCCTGGGCGTTGCTGTTTGCAAGCTGAGCAGCTTCTTCTGCTCTGAGGGCAGCCTGTTTGGCTTCTTCAGCAGCGTCTGCAGCTTTCTGGCCAGCAGCAATGGCTTCATCCACTTTCGCGCGATCTGCGCTGCTCAAATTGGCCGTGCAACCAGCAACCAGCAGAAGACCAGCACATGCACCCACTACGATCATTTTCCAGCTTTTCATCTTTTCCTCCGTTTACTTAATTCCATGAGTTCTCTTCGCCAGCGCCCGCTGACGAATACCGTCAAATGTTGTAAACAAATATTAAGCCACTTCCCGTACGGGAATCAAGGTATTTTGTAATTATTTGTTAATAAGAGACGACTGTCAGACATTCAAAGTGTTTGCAGCCAAGCAATCACTTGCCGCAAAGCCTGGGCACGATGGCTTATCCGGTTCTTGATGTCAAGCGGCAATTCTGCAAGTGTCTTGCCATACTCCGGCACCAGAAAGACCGGATCGTATCCGAAGCCGTTGGCACCCCGCCTTTCCGCAATGATTCGCCCGGACAAGCGCCCATGAAAGAGCTGTTCTTTGCCGTCTGGTGTGCAGAATGCCATGACGCATTCAAAGGCCGCGTGCCAGGGTGCTGGATATGGCGCAAGCTCCGTGAGCAGTCTGGCGACATTTTCGGCATCGGAGGCTCCTTCGCCCGCATAACGGGCGGAATGCACGCCCGGACGCCCCTGCAGAGCCGCAACGCACAGTCCCGAATCGTCCGCCAAGGCGGGCATCCCGCTGAAAACAGCCGCAGCGCGGGCCTTTTTCAGCGCATTGGCCGCAAAGGTTTCGCCATCTTCTTCAACTTCCTTCAGATTGGGAAATTCCGCCAGGGAATGCACACAAAAATCCCCGTGAGTCAAAAGAGCCTTGATTTCCTTTATTTTTCCCGCATTACGCGTTGCAATCACCAGATCCATGATTGTGCCTTTAGCCTTTCACGCCCATCTGCGACTCAAAAGCCGATCGCTGCAAGTCCAGCAGCTGCCGGCATCCGCGCAGCGCCAGCGTGCGCAGCGCCATAAAATCCTCTTCGGAAAACGGCGCTTCCTCGCCGGTACCCTGAATCTCCACGAACTTGCCCGACTGCGTCACGACAAAGTTCATATCCACCACAGCCTGCGAGTCTTCTCCATAATCCAGATCGAGCAGTGCCGCTCCCGCAACCAGGCCGACGCTGACCGCCGCCACCCGCTCTTTCAAGGGAAACGTGGCAATAAGATCCCTCTCCCTGAGACGGGCAAGCGCCAGCTCCAGCGCCAGACAGCCGCCGGTGACGGAGGCGGTGCGGGTACCGCCGTCGGCCTGGAGCACATCGCAATCGATAATAATGGTGCGTTCCCCCAGGGCCTCCAGATCCATCACCGAGCGCAAAGAACGGCCGACAAGCCGCTGAATCTCGCAGGAGCGCCCGTTGACCCGTCCACGGCTCACATCCCGGGCGGAACGTGTCTGTCCCGCCCTCGGCAGCATGGCGTACTCGGCTGTCACCCAGCCGCGCCCCTCACCGCGCATGAAGGGCGGAACCGTTTCCTCGACCGAGGCGTTGCACAGCACGACGGTATTGCCATAGCGTGTCAGTACCGAACCTTCGGCGTAACGATTGAAACCCATTTCGAAACTGACGACGCGCAGCGCATCCGGCAAACGACCGTCCGCGCGTGTAAACCGACCAGGTTTTTCCTGCAAGGTATCGTTCAGCATTTCTTCCCCATTTTTCTTACGTGAAAAGAGCCGCCCCATCATTCAATGGTGCGGAAGATCCGTCCCCAGCGCGGACGGGTACGTTCCTTGTCCCAGGACCAGTACTTGATCCAGGCGCGGCCCTTGATGGCCCGGGCATCGACAAAGCCCCAGAAACGGCTGTCCAGCGAGCGATCACGGTTGTCGCCCATTACAAAGTACTGCCCTTCCGGCACGGTCACCGGTCCGAAGAAGTCGCGCGGCGAGCTTGAGGCGGGAAGCAGATCGGGCTCCTTATGCACTTCCTGCGGAATTTTGACCGCCTCACCGTTGAGGTAGAGCTGCTTGGCGCGCATCTCCACCCTGTCGCCCGGCAGCCCAACCACGCGCTTGATGAAATCACGCCGCTTGAGCCAGGGTTTGCCGGCATCCTCCGGAAATTCGAAGACAATGATATCGCCGCGCTCCGGCGCGCGCAGGGCAAACAGCTCGCGATCCACCACCGGCATCCGGACACCGTAGATAAACTTGTTGACCATCAGATAGTCACCTACCAGAAGCGTATCCTCCATGGAGCCGGAAGGAATGTTGAAGGCCTGCACCACATAGACCCGCACGCACATCGCCAATACAAAAGCAATAAGCAATGCCTCCAGCGTGTCAAACCAGCCGTACTTTGCCCGGAAAGCCGCCGCATCGGGCGCAAAGGTACCGCCCGCTACCCGTTTGCGCAAAACTCCTGTCAACAGCAACAACAGAAAATCGCCCAGCATGCCACTGGTCAGCAGGACCAGCAGCACGCCCAGCGCCAGACGGGCAACCGTTTGTTCCGGACCAAAGTTGAACAGATCGGCCGAGGCAAAATGGGTCAGCGCCCCATGCACCGGCAAGGCGATCAAGGCCGTCCACCAAATCATATTCGGATTCTTGAGGGTATCCTTGCGCAAGGCAAACCAGGCACCGTACAAAAAGACCGCCGACAGCAACACCAATATCGCCAGCAGTATCCAGCCGAATCTGCCTGGTACCGTGTAGGCCGGAAACAGGATCCAGCTCATCCCCTGAAACAGACAGAGCAGCCCAAAACACCGCGTCTTCAGATGATCCCCCGCGTTGCCCTGCCGCAGACGGGCAGCATGGGAAAGCGTTCCGGAACCCGTCTCCGGCTTTGCCGCAGATGCCTCTTTCCCTGCCATATCGTTCGTCACCGCGGCATTCTCTTCCGCCCTGCGAGCCTGGGCGCGATTTCTCTTTTCCCGGTTCTTGCTGATCTTCTTGACCATGATGTCCGTTCTTCTTTCATTCCAATTCGTTTTTGTTCAAAACTCCATTTTTTGGGCAAACGCCTTTCCAGAACCGGCAGCGCCCTACTCTTCCGAAATTTTCAATACGGCAAGGAAGGCTTCCTGCGGGATCTCCACCTTGCCGATCTGCTTCATGCGCTTCTTTCCTTCCTTCTGCTTTTCCAGCAGCTTGCGCTTGCGCGAAATATCGCCGCCGTAACACTTGGCCGTTACATCCTTGCGCACCGCCTTGACGTTGACCCGCGCCACAATCTTGCCGCCGATCGCCGCCTGAATGGCCACCTCGTACTGCTGGCGGGGAATGAACTCCTTCCTCTTGACGATCAGATCCCTCCC
>JAFZPK010000090.1 GCA_017552515.1 Deltaproteobacteria bacterium
CCGGCAAGGTTGTGCTTTGGAAACGTTATGACGATGCCTTTGAAGACTGCGCGGCGCTGGAAAATGCCGTCAACGCCTTCATCGCCCAGGTTATTTTCTGGAAGGAGCAACTCAGCACTGTTGCTGCGGACAGCAGCGCCGACCAGGCTTTGGGCCTTCCGCCCGGCTTCCTAGGCCTGAGAGTATAGAGCTGGTCCTGAGCATCATTTCTCCCAAATAACGTTTGATAATGAGTTGACCGATTTTTGGGGGAGCATCCCGGTAATGCGCAAAAAAGAACGGGACCGCGGAAGAAGTTTCCTCGCGGTCCTGTTCTTTTTTCCTGTGGATATTCCAAACGGCTATTTCTTCAGCCGGTTTAGCGCCTTTTTGGCCAGCTCGTGATTTTGTTCCGCCGCCTTGCCGTACCAGGCCAGTGCCTGATTTTTGTCCAGGGGCAGACCGTTGCCTCTTTCGGACAGCATGCCCAGATAGAACTGGGCTTCGGCATAATTCTGCTCAGCCGCTTTTTGCCACCAGCTTATCGCCTGTTTGCTGTTTCTGGGCACGCCGCGGCCTTCAAAGTACATTATGCCCAGGTTGTGCTGGGCCTGTTTGATGCCCTGTGCGGCCGCTTTTTGCCACCAGGCCACCGCCTGCTTGCTGTTTTTGGGCACGCCGCGGCCTTCGAAGTACATCGTGCCCAGATTGGTCTGGGCCGGGGGAAAGTTCTGTTCCGCCGCTTTGAGCCACCACTCCGCCGCCTGCTTGTCATCCTTGGGCACACCGCGCCCATTCGCATACATCACGCCCAGATTGTGCTGGGCCTGCGCAATGCCCTGTTCCGCCGCCTGCTGATACCAGTATACCGCCAGCTTGTCGTCCTTTGGCACGCCACGGCCGTTCGCATACATCACGCCCAGGTTGTACTGGGCTTCGGCATGTCCCTGTTCCGCCGCCTTGAGCCACTGTTCCGCCGCCTGCTTGTCATCCTGGGCTACGCCGCGGCCTTTGAAGTACATCAGGCCCAGATTGTGCCGGGCCTCCATGACACCCTGCTGGGCCGCTTTCCGGTACCACTCGAGTGCCTTTTGGTCATCTTGGGCTACGCCGCGGCCGTTCGCGTACATCGCGCCCAGATTGTTCTGAGCCTGAACCAGTCCCTGGTCGGCCGCCTTTTGATACCATGCCGCCGCCTGCTGAAAGTCCTTCGGCAGGCCGAGCCCCGTCTCGTACAGCTCGCCCAGGCGGTTTTGAGCCCGGGCCAGCCCCTGATCGGCCGCTTTTTGGTACCATTCGGCCGCCTTCTGGATGTCCTTCGGTACGCCGCGGCCCAGTTCATGCAGAACAGCCAGGCCAAACTGGGCGTTTTTTTCCTTTTGTTCGGCCGCCTTCTGATACCAGGCCGCCGCCTGCTGATCGTCCTGCGTCACGCCGATTCCCTGTTCGTACATCGTGCCCAAAGCGGTCTGGGCGTAGGCCATGCCCTGTTCGGCCGCCTTTTGGTACCAGGCTGCCGCCTGCTGGTCGTCCTTTGGCACGCCGCGGCCCTGCGCATATTTCATGCCGAGGTTGTACTGGGCCTTGGCATTCCCCCATTGTGCCATCTGGAGCTGGATTGCCGCGCTGTCTCTGAACAGCAGAAGCAAAACGGCGCCCAGAAGAATTCCTCCCAAAATGATTGCCCACAACTGCTTGCCATGCATCGAATTTTCCTCCCCATAAACACAAGCAATAAATAACAAAATGAATATTTCGAACTATTTTTTCACGGTGATTTCCAGAAGCTGCATCTTTTTGCGCAGCGTATTGCGGTTGATCCCCAAGATTTCGGCGGCGCGGATCTGGTTGCCGCGGGTTTTTTCCAGCACAATTGGATGAGCGGACGCTCGATCTGCCTCATGACGATATCGTGCAGGCTGGTGATGGCGGCGAGGTTCATGATGGCGAAGGTATCGCGCAGTTTTTCATTCACCATCTGTTCCAGCGCGATTTCCTGGGACGGCGCGGGAATGCGCGCCGGGGACGAATTCGCGTACAGCGCGCGCAGGCGTTGAACCCGGCAGAGCATGGTTTTCACTTCTTCGTTGGCCGGGGGCAGGCGCAGGCAGTCGTCCGCTCCCTGCGCAAAGACATCCTGCACCCCGTCTGCCGCCGAAAGGAGCGCAACCAGAGGCAAACCGGCGCAGAGCGCGCGCAGACGGGAAAGAGACCCGGGAGCGGCACCGCGTACATCCACAAGCATGGCCAGATGGTTTTCTTCCGTCAAACGCTGCGGCGCTTCCTGCATGGAAGAAAGAGTGCTGTCCATCTCGTGCATGGCCAGTTTTCGCGCCAGCAGATCCGCAAGCCCGTCATCCCCGGTGATAATCAGCATTCGCTGGTTGTTCATGCGTTCCCCTTTACGTTTTTGTATATGGCGATACGGCGTTCGATGTGGGAAAACGGCAAAGAGATGTGGGCTGTGGTTTCCAGTGCCAGTGCGCCGTTTGCCGCCTGCGGCGGCGTATCGTTATCCTGTGCGCTTTTCATTATCAGCAGACGGCCGCCCGTGCGCAACAGCCGGGCGGTGGCGCCGGCAACCATGGCCGTGCTTCCCAGAGCGCGGGCAACCACCGCATCCACTGGCAAAAGTTCGGGATGGCGTACGTTCAGATCCTCCAGCCGGGCCGCGATGGGCTCCACATGTTTCAGGCCGAGGGTCCTGCGCATTTCCTTCTGAAAATATACCTTGCGCTGCGAAGCATCAACCGACAATATCCGCAAATCCGGTCGGAAAATGGCAAGCGGCAGGGCGGGAAAACCCGCGCCGGATCCCGCATCCAGCAGGGTTTGCACGCCGTCCAGCCAGGGCAGGATGGTCAGGGAATCGACGATGTGTTTTTCCAGGGCCTCGCGGCGATCGTGTATCGCGGTCAGGTTGAACGCGCCGCTCCAGTGTTCCAGGTGATCGAGCAGTGCAAGACAGGCGCGCAGCTGTTCCGTCCGGGCCGCAATGCCAAGCTGGCCCAGCTGTTCGCTTAAGGTGTTCTCCTCAGAAGGTGTCATGACGCTTTCCTTTTCAGCAGGATGGAGAGAATGGCCAGCGCGGCCGGCGTCATTCCGCGAATTCGGGATGCCTGCCCCAGCGTCTGCGGGCGGACACGCTGCAGTTTCGCCCGTACCTCCCGGGTCAGCCCGGAAACGCCGCTGAAGTCCATATCCTCCGGAATCACAATGTTTTCCGATTTCTGAAAGCGCTCGATTTGATCGTACTGGCGCTGAATGTATCCCGCGTACTTGACGTGGACTTCCAGCTGGCTCAGCACGTCCGGCTCCAGTTCACGTAAAGGCGGACACCAGGGGAGCAGATCGCCGATAGCCACCTCGGGATGGCGCAGCAGCTCCTGCAGGCGGCAGCCCGTCGTGGCGTGTGGCAGGGGCGTCTGCGGCGCATCCGCCATGTCCGGCAGGTAGCGCGCTTCCTCCAGCAGCGTTTTCCCCTGTTCCAACTGCTCCATCTTCTGCTCGAACAGCTTCCAGCGCCGATCGTCTGCCAGGCCCAGATGCCGGGCCCGTTCGGTGAGCCGCTGATCGGCGTTGTCTTCCCGCAGGTGAAGCCGGTATTCCGCGCGAGAGGTGAACATCCGGTAGGGTTCGTCGGTGCCAAGATTGACAAGATCGTCAATCATCACGCCGATATAGGCCTGATCCCGTGTCACGGTGAAGGGCGCTTTGCCCTGCACGGACAGCGCCGCGTTGATGCCCGCGACGAGTCCCTGGCCCGCCGCTTCCTCGTAACCGGAGGTGCCGTTGATCTGGCCAGCGTGATAGAGACCGGATATCGCCTTGGTTTCCAGCGTCGGTTTCAGTTCGATGGGATCGACGTAGTCATATTCGATGGCATAGCCCAATCGCGCGATTTCGGCACGCTCCAGGCCGGGAATCGTGCGGACCAGCGCAAGCTGGACATCGGCGGGCAGCGATGTGGAGATCCCGTTGGGATAGATCTCGGCGCTCGAACGCCCCTCCGGCTCCAGGAAGATCTGGTGGCGCGGTTTCTCGGGGAAACGCATGACCTTGTCTTCGATGGAGGGACAGTAGCGGGGGCCGGTGCCTTCGATAACGCCGCAGTAGAGCGGCGAGCGGTCCAGGTTGGCGCGGATGATGCCGTGGGTGGCCTCGTTGGTGTGGGTAATAAAGCAGGGCATCTGCTCAAGTTCCAGACTCTTGTGGAGAAAGGAAAAGGGACGCGGCGGCTCGTCGCCAAGCTGTGTCTCCAGGTGGGAGAAATCTATGCTGGAACGCACCAGGCGCGGTGGAGTGCCGGTTTTGAGGCGTCCGACCTTGAGCCCCAGCGCGGCCAGCTGTGCGGAGAGTCCGATGGAGGTCGGTTCCCCCGCCCGTCCGCCGGCAAAGTGCTTCAGCCCCACATGGATCAGGCCGCGCATGAAAGTGCCGGTGGTCAGGATGACGCGGCGTCCCTCGAAGAGCACGCCCTCTTCGATTTCAACGCCGCAGACCGCATCGTTTTCCACTTTAAGCCGGACGGCATGGCCCTGCTTCAGATCGAGCCGCGGCTGCGCCTCCAGCACCTGCTTCATGCGCAGGTGATAGGCGCGGCGATCGGCCTGCGCCCGCGACGAGCGCACCGCCGGGCCCTTTCTGGTGTTCAGAATCTTGAACTGTACGCCGGTGGCGTCAATGTTCAGCGCCATTTCGCCGCCCAGCGCGTCGATCTCCTTGACGATCTGCCCTTTGGCCAGGCCGCCGATAGCCGGATTGCAGGACATCTGCGCCACATGGTCGAGGTGCATGGTCAAAAGCAGTGTTGAACAGCCCATCCGGGCTGCGGCCAGCGCCGCCTCGCAGCCGGCGTGCCCGGCTCCGATCACAATGACGTCATACTTTTCCGGATAGGTTCTGCTGGTGCTTTCCCTGGTCATGGTGAATTCCCAAAACTCTTTTTTTCAAAGCGGTAAATCCCTCTTCCTTCAAAATGAAAACGGTTTTTCCCCGGCTTCCGGCCACTTCCCTTTCCCGCATCACATCCGCAGCCAGGCGCGGGCAGCCGAAAGCAGCCGCGCAAGCAGTGACCTGGAGGCTGGCACGGGATGCTGCAGCAGCCGGTAGTGCACCACGTCTTCCGCCAGGCAGAAGCTCCTGGTGAGCCAGTCGTAGTAGGTGGGGTAGAGCAGCAGGGCGCCCGCGACCAGTTCGTCCAATATCAGACGGGCTCTGCGCCGCGCGAAGAAGGGCGAAGCGGGATCCGCAAAGTCTTCGGTAAGCCCCCAGCCCGCGTAGAAGGGGCCGCCGTAGGTACAGACCTTTACCCCGCGCAACAGTGCCTCGAAACCGGAAAGCGATGTCAGCGTGTGGACTTCGTCCACGCAGGAAAGCAAAACACCCATGTGAACGTCCCGTACCATCTCATTGGCAAGGGAAAGGACTTCCCCTTTGTCAATTTTCCCCTTGCGGTTGCCAGATTCCACATCCGGATGTGTTTTATAGACGATGAAGCTGTCCGGATGAAGTTCCCGCACCTTGCGCAGCAGCTCAAGGTTGCCGGAAATGCCGCACCCTCCCGTGCGCACCGAGGCGTCATCCTCCACCTGGCCCGGCACCAGCAGAATCCGGCGATCCTTGGGCCAGTGCGCGGTCGGGACATGATTTTCTCCCACGTTGTACTTGGTGATTCTCTGATGGACAAGGGTTTGCTGCAAGGCCCGAGCGCGCGCGCAGAGCTCCGCGTGGCCGGGGTGCCGGGAGATGGTGTTCAGAATGTGCTCCAGATCGCTGGGGCGTGAGGGATCGTAGTAGATGCCGCTGCGATCGATCGTCAGCGAATAGGGAAGCTGAAAGTTGGATCCCAATCCTACAGAGCGGATGAAACCATCCTCCATGCGGGCAAAAGGCCGCCCCTGTTCCTGGCAACGCCGTTCCAGAGTATCGTCCGGGCATTTCGAGGCCCAGGCCACCACGTCGCCTTCATGCCGTACGGCCCAGGCCAGGGCGCGCGTCTGCCCGTCGAAGTGCTTGAAGAAACGAAAAGAAGCACCGGTGCTTTGCAAACATGCTTGCGCATGCGGATGCTTCCATCCGGAAAAGCCGAAGCAGGCGTGCGGGCCGCGGTTGGCCTCGTTCTTTTCACGCTGGAGCGCCAATCGACGGATGACATTGTGAATGTCGCAGCGTTCTCCGGAAACCGGATTGATATAGCGGGGATAACAGAGATAGGCTGCCGCGAACAGTTCCTCCAGCGTGCGCCGCTGTACGCGGCGCGGGCAGGAAAGCGCGTCGGTGGTCAGGCCCCAGCCGGCGTAGAAGGGCATCCCGAAGCAGTAGACCGGCTTTGAAAGCAGAAGGGCCTCCATGCCCATCTGGGAGGTGACACAGAAGACGGCGTCCGCCTGTGCCAGAAGCGACAGCGGCGCCACATCACAGGCGATGCGCGTCACACCGTCTGGAAGGCGGCCGTCCAGATAGCCGCGCTTGAAACCCGCCAGCGTATCGGGATGGGTCTTTACGAAGATGCGTCCGTGCGGAAAACGGCTCCGGGCCTCTTCCAGCATGCGGATGAAACTCTCTTCGCCGGCCTGTCCCAGTGTGACGGAACTGTCGCCGTAGCTCTGATCGATGATGAGCACTCTGGGGACATCTCCCCTGCCCAGCAGATCCGGGCGCGCCGCGGGCGCATGGTTGTACTTGCTCAGGCAAAAGGTGCGGATGTCTGCCATGGCCTGCCGCGCGCTGGCGAGCAGCTCCGGCGTTTCCCAGCCTTTGCTGTTCAGCAGGTTCTCCAGATCCGAAGGGGCGGAGGCATCGTAGTAGATACCGCTTCCGTCCACGACCAGCGACAACGGCGGCGCGTGGCGGGCACCCAGTTCCAGCGAGCGCAAAAAACCGTCCTCCACCGCGATATAGGGAATACCCTTCTGCGCCGCGTAGCGCCGCGCCCTTTCGGCGAAGGGCTTGTGCCCCCAGCCTACCACCGCGTCCGGCGGTGTTTGCGGAGGAAGAATGCGCCATTGCACCCTTTCTCCCAGAAAGGCTTCCAGATGCGGAATGTGCGATAATGTGCGGGAAAAGGTGATCAGCATGACGTGTTCGTCCCCAGCAGGTATCCAAAAGAAGGCAAATGCCGTTTCAGCAGCGAAAACGGACTGGCTTCCCATAAAATGAATTGCTTTTCGCACCATATACTTTATAAAGTATATGGAAAGCAATTCACTCTTTTCATTCTTTTTCAAAGGAGGCAAAGACAATGGCAGATATGGCAAAATATCAGTGTGCATGTGGTTATGTGTATGATCCGGCAGCAGGCGATGACAACGCGCATATCCCTGCCGGCACCTCGTTCGACGATCTTCCCGACAATTGGGTTTGCCCGATATGCGGTCTGGGAAAAGACGGCTTTGTCAAAATGTAATTCCGTTTTCAGCGTATGAAATGTAGATGAATTTTTTGTTCGCATCGGCCCGAAACCCGCGGCATATACCGCATAAATCAAGGTTTCGGGCTTTTTTGTGGATGAACCTTCTCCCGATGAAGCCCGGGTTTCGTAGCCTTGAAGCCTGGGGGGCTGTGGATAACCATGTTGACAATGTGGATACTCTGCAATCAATACGCGAGCTTGATACATCGGCGAGAAGAGGTTCTCTCGATAAATATGTGAATTTGTTGAGTTTTTGTGGCAAGAGCGGTGAAAAACCCATGATTGCGCTTTGTGGACAAATGCTGTGGGCAACAGGAGGGGGGAGGAGCGGATGCTGACGGTCGCCTGCATCAAACAGGTACCGGATACCACGCAGGTACGCATAGATCCGGAAACCAATGCCTTGATTCGTGAAGGGATTCCCTTCATTATCAACCCCTACGATCTGCATGCGCTGGAAGAGAGCCTGCGTTTTCAGGAACGTTTTGGGCTGCGTTCGGTCGCCCTCTCCATGGGGCCGCTCAATGCCGAGGCGGCGCTGCGGCGGGCCCTGGCGCTGGGTGCCGAAAGCGCGGTGCTGCTTTCGGATCGCTGTTTCGGCGGC
>JAFZPK010000091.1 GCA_017552515.1 Deltaproteobacteria bacterium
ACCGGCGTTTTTGTATACATGAGCGCATAGAAGACCGGAGCCAAAATCCGGCTAACACCGACAAAGATCAACCCCGGAGCGTAGGCGGCCAGGGCCTTTGCGGCCTGAACCACTGCCTGATGATCAAACGTTGCGCTGCGGAAAAACAGGCTGAACACCGGCACCGCGCAAACGACCAGCCCCGCCGCCGCAGGCAGAGTCACCAGCACGATCAGAAACAGCGCAAAACGCAAGGCATCCAGCAGTTCCCCGGTTTCCTCCAGCGCGGCATAGCGGCTCATGGCAGGAAGCGCCGCCTGCGCCAGCGACACAATGAAAATACCCTGAGGAAATTCAAACATCCGCTGGGCATAGTACAGGTAGGAAACGCCGCCTTCCGGCAGAAAGGAGGCCATAAGACGGCTGACCGTCAGATTGATTTGGTAGATGGCCACTCCGGCAATGCCCGGCAGCATCAGGAGAGCGGCCCTCTTGACATCGGCATCCAGACAGGGCCAAACCGGGCGCGGCATGAAACGCTCACGCGCAAGCAGGGGAAACTGCAAGAGCACCTGGATAACACCGCCCGCCAACACGCCCATGGCCAGGGCCACAACGGGCGGATGAAAATGGGCGAAACCCAGCCACGCCGCGCCTATCATGCACAGGTTGAGAAACACCGGCGCCAGGGAAGGCAAAAAGAAACGGCCACGAACGTTGAGGACGCCGGTTATCAGTGCCAGCAAACTGACAAAAAACAGGTAGGGAAACATGAGCCGGTTGAGCAGTTCGGTCAGTTCCAGCTTGCCGGGGACCGCGGCAAATCCCGCGGCAAACAACCGGACCAGAAGCGGTGAGGCCACAACGCCCAAAAAACAGACCAGCGCCATGACAAGAATCAGCATGGTCCAGCAGCGGCAGAAAAAACGGTAGGCCTCTTCCCGCGTGCGCTTATGACAGATCTCGGAGAAAGTCGGAACAAAGGCCGCGGTCAGCGAACCTTCGGCGAAAAAACGCCGAAACAGGTTGGGAATGGTAAAAGCCACAAAAAAAGCATCCGACGCGAAACCCGCCCCGAACAGCCGGGCAATCACCATATCCCGAGCCAATCCCGTCACCCGGCTGAGCGTGGTCGCCACACCCATTACGCCGGTTGCCCGAAAAATTCCCGCCTTCTCCGCCATAGAACGCCGTCTCCTGCAAAAAAAAAGGATTAAAATCAAAATTAATCTTAAGATTTTTCTCTTCAAGTCATGGAAAATATGAATTTTTTCCATGAACGTTCCGTATGCTTTTTTCTTGACGAACTCCCCTTTTCAAGTGTACAAGACCTCCCGGCTCAAAACAAACAACAACGTATTCATTGAAGGAGGTAACACCTTGGCCAATCACAAATCAGCTCTTAAACGCAATAAACAGAACATCGCCCGCAACGAGCGCAATACGCGCATTCGCTCGACGCTGCGCACCCTGGTCAAAAAAGTTCGTACCGCCGTTGCCGAAAAAAATCAGGAAGCGGCAGCCGCCGCTCTGGCTCTGGCTGTACCTTACATTGACAAGGCCTCTTCCAAGGGCGTGCTGCATGATGCCACCGCCAGCCGCAAGATTTCCCGCCTGACCAAACTGGTCAACACCATTCGTTAAAGGGCCGGGACATTTCCAGGGCTTTACAAGGAATCACACATTGAACGGGCGCTGCGCAGCGCCCGTTTTTTTTATGTCTGTTTTGCTTTTTTCGACGGGGAAGTGCCGAGCGCCAGGATCTTTGCCGTAAGCATCTCCAGCAAGGCGTATTTGTCCGCGGAGCTTTTCAGCCCCTTGTCCGTCTCCAGCAACCATTCAAAAATCCGGCGATAACCGGATGAGGAAAAACGCAAGGCCTGGCTTTTCATTTTGCCCAGACAAAAACCGGGAATTTTGGCCTCCGCCGTAATCACGGCATCGGAACGCTTCTGCTCAAGCAGGGTCCGGCAGATCCACAACTGCCGGAAATGGCGCGCCAAAAGGCCAAGAAACTGCATCGGAGTCGACGGGGCGCCATCCTCCAGCACCCTGTGCACCATGACAAGCGCCCGGGCATCACCACGACCGATGGCATCCAGGGTATCAAACTGCGAAACCTCACGGTTATCCGATGTGGCCTTGCCCACGTCCTCCACGCTCACCTGGGTGCGGTTTCCCAAAAAGGCCAGAAGTTTTTCCAGCTCAATCTTCCAGGTTTCGCCGCCGCAGAGCTGACAAAACAGATCCAGCGCTTCGGAATCAAAACGAACGCCGCGCTCCTGCGCCTTTTCCCGGATTGTCGCCGCCAGCCGGTCGCCGCGCAACTTGGGAAAATCAACCGTCAAGGCGCATTCTTTAAGCGTTTTGAACAAACTCTTGCGATTGTCCGGGGCATGGGCCGTCATAAGCAGCACCGTCTCCGCCACCGGTTCTTTCAGATAGGCAGCCAGCGCCGTCTGACTCTCGGCGGACAGATCCTCCACCCGCCGGAGAATGACCACACGGCGCGCCGCAAAAACCGGAAACGTGCGCAGCGCATCAAAAAGCCCCTCCATGTCATTTTCTTCTCCGGAAAAATCATGCAGGTTGAAGTCACGTTCCGATGGCTCCAGCAGCGTATCCACCACAAGAGTCAGCGCCTCTTCCAAAGACACCGTATCCTCGCCGCAAAAAAAAAGCAGCGCGGGAAGATCGCGCTGTTTTTGTTTCAGCAGTTTTTTCAAATCATAAAGGGTCATGCCTCTGACAGTTTCCCTAGAAATTTTCGGTGAGCCGGTTAAACAGTTCATCCGCCAAATAGCGGGCGATCTCGTTTTGGGCCTGCTCCTCGCGGCTCTCCTCCAGCACCCGGTCGGGAGATGCCTCATACTCCTGATTCCAGGATGCGCCTCCCTTCCAGATAACCCGCTTGTCCTTCGTGGAGCGCAAGGTTGCCTGACACTCCATCACCGCCTTGTATTCAACAATCTGATCCTTGCTGCCGTAATAGGAAGAGGCACCGCTGTGGTAGTTGGTGATGACGCCCTCCAGCACCGCATCCGCCTTTTGCGGATCTTCCACCACCTCCACATGAAGCGCTCTGGAGAAACGCCGTATGACCGCGTTTGAAACGACATTTTCCAGAAAAGGTTCCATCGTGCGATTGGCAAATATGGGAATGCAGATCACCTGCACGCCCTCGGGCAGACGATCCTCCGCGCCCCCGGAAAGATGATAACCGCAACCGCCCACCGCCAAAGCCAGCAGAACCAGCAAAACCCGAATCGTCATTGGCGCCTCCTCCCCTTATCCCCGTTCCTGGAAAAAAGCTCCTCAAAAACAGTTTGAAAAGGGTTATCCCACGACAACGTTGACCAATCGTTTCGGAACGATGACCACTTTTTTAACCGTCTTCCCCTCAATAAAGCGGGCCACATTGGGGTCGGCAAGCGCCGCGGCACGCACGGCATCCTCCGGAGCATCCGTCGCCACTGTCACCTTGCCGCGCACCTTGCCATTGACCTGCACGACCAGAAGCACTTCTTCCACCGCCAGCATCGCCTTATCCCAGGACGGCCAGCCCGAAGCTTCCACGCCGTCCTCATGCCCCAGGGCCTCCCACAATTCCTCGGCAATATGCGGCACAAAGGGCGCCAACAGACGAATAACGACTTCCAGCGCCTCGGCCAGCGCCAAAGCACATGCTTCCTTGTCACCCAGCGCACTGATCGCGTTCACCAGCTCCATAATGGCGGCAATGGCCGTATTGAACTGGAAGCGGTTTTCTATATCCTCCGTTACCTTCTTGATGGTCTGATGCGTCGCCCGGCGCAAGTCGCGGGCCGCCGCTGCATTTTGATCGGCGTTTGCCTTCTTCAGAAGATCAAGATTTTCAAACACCAAACGCCAAACCCGGGCCAGGAAACGCGAAGCGCCATCGACACCGCGCTCGCTCCACTCCAGATCCTTTTCCGGAGGCGCGGCAAACAGGCAGAAGAGCCGGGCGGTATCGGCGCCATAACGCTCGATCAGCACATCGGGATCCACCACGTTCTTCTTCGACTTGCTCATCTTCTCCTTGCGGCCGATGGCCACCTTCTGCCCGCATTTCCGGCAAACACCGTCCTCCACCTCTTCCGGATAGAGCCAGCCATGCTCCGGACACTTGTTGGACTCCATGCAGACCATCCCCTGCGTCAGGAGATTCGTGAAGGGCTCGTCAATCTGCACCAGGCCCAAATCGCGCAGCACCTTGGTATAGAAACGCGCATACAGCAGATGCATCACCGCGTGTTCCACTCCGCCGATATACTGATCCACCGGCAGCCAGTAGTTCACTGCATCCTTATCGAAGGGCCCCTTGTCAAAGTGCGGGGAGGCATAGCGCAGGAAATACCAGGAACTTTCCACGAAGGTGTCAAAGGTGTCGGTTTCACGCCGCGCGGGGCCACCGCACACCGGGCAAGTTGTTTCGGTGAAGGCACGGCTGGAAGCCAGCGGATTGTCGCCTCCGGCGCGGAACGCCACATCGCGCGGCAGGACCACCGGCAGATCCTTTTCCGGCACCGGCGCCATGCCGCACTTTTCGCAGTAAAC
>JAFZPK010000092.1 GCA_017552515.1 Deltaproteobacteria bacterium
AGCCGTTCCCTGAAGAGCAGGCGGGCAAACAGCGCCACCCAGACCGGCGCGGTATACTGAAGGATGATATCTGTCGCCGCTCCCGCCAGCTGAATGGTGTACTGGGCGCAGGAGTAGTAGACGCCGATGCCCCAGACGCCAAACAGCATGAAAAGCAGCGCATGCCGTGCCGGAATCCGCAAGGAGCCGGCAAACGCGCAGTGCAGAAAAAAGGCCGCGCCGCCAAAAACGCAGCGCCAGAAGGCATACTGCATGGGCGGCATGCCCTGCGCAAGGCAGTACTTGCCAATGAGGCCAAGAAAAGACCACAGCGTCGCCGTGGCCACAATCCACAAAAGGCCTGCCGAATATGAGGAATTCCGGATCATCATGAATATTTCCAAAAACGTGCTGCATCCCGCGCACAAATACGGTTACTTCGGTTCTTCCTTCCGCAGGGTTTGCAGAATTTTCTCCATCTGTTCCAGGTGCTCCCGAAGCTGGTCCATCTCCTGTTCCAGAGCGGCAATTGGAGCGTACTCTTCCGTCTCTTTGCGCGACAGGTCCCGTGTCATGCCATGTTTCGTCTCACCGATGGAATTCACCAGAAGACCGACCACAACATTCAGCATGATAAAGCTCGCCATTACCACAAAGGGCACAAAATAGAGCCATGCCCAAGGGTGTGCCGCAATGACCGGTCGGGCGATGCCGTGCGACCAGCTCTCCAGGGTCATGATCTGAAAAAGCGTGTACAGGCTCTTGCCGAGACTGCCGAAGTATTGGGGGAAGGTTTCGCCAAACAGGGTAACGCCGATTACCGCAAACACGTAGCAGATGATGAAGAGCAGCGCCGCCGTCCAGAGCACGCCCGGCAGAGACCGCACAATGGCTTCGGCAATGAGGCGCGTCTCCGAAAAGATCGAGATGATCCGAAAATCCCTGAAAGTCCGGATTATCCGGAGCAAGCGGGCAACCTGCACCGGAACGGGCAGCAGCGTGGTTGGTATCAGGGAAAGGGAGATGACGGTAAAGTCGAAGAGATTCCAGCCGTCCCTGAAATAGGCGCGGCGATAGGCCGTCAATTTCAGCACGGTTTCAACGACATACACGCCCAGGCAAAAGATATCGAATGTGGCCAGCACAACGTCCCAGGGAGCCGCCGGGCTGGCAGTCCGGAAACCGATGGCCGCCGCGTTGGCAACGATGACCAGCGTTACGAACGTTTGAAAGACGGATGTTTCCACCAGCGCCTTTGCCCGTTTTTGTACATCCTCTCTCATGGCTTTCTTTCAGGCTTCCACTCTCTGCGGAAGAGATGAAAAAAAGGGCTGTTTCGATTCCTCGAAATCGCCCCCTGATTGCAACGCCAGGCATCCCTCAAGCCCAAATACGCCGTTAGCGCCCAGGGGCCGCGCAGGGATGTGTCTTGAACTTTTCCTTTTCTCCTGATAAACCTCGAAAAATCAGTATGTACACTCTCCGCCCACCTCCGTGTACCGCGCCAACATAGCGTCACAACAAAATTTACACAAGGGGGAAGTGCGATGCCAACCTTGTTCGATATTTGCACCTGCGGCAGCCGGGCACATCCATCGGCCAGGATCTGCATATTCCGAAAGGGCGGAACTGTGGGCATCGGCCTTCCATCAATTTCAGGTCCCCCTTAATGTTCCTTAAGCGGAAAAAGAATATTGGATTGGCAAGTTTATCTTCCACCATCAAAGTGTCATCAGGAATTGTCAATAGATAATCCTTCGTTTTTATGCAAGATATGGCATACTTCTTGCGGGCATCCAGGAAGGAGTAAATGCTACGAATCCTGTAGATGTCACCCCTTTTGACGAATTTGTTTTGCTCATAAAATTTCTGATGAGGAATGAGCCAATCTCAATATAGAGGGAACGTTTTTTAACAGTTCTTTAAAAAAGGAAGGAAGCTTATGACCGTAATAATCGAGAATGGTGGACAGCACAACATACCCAATATACCGAATCAGAATATACCGAATCAGCCTGATGGCGGCGCCAATATCATCCAGCAGCCCGTCCAGGCAGACCCCAACGCTGCAGCCCTGGCCCACCTGTCGGACACAGACCGCGCCGCCGCCGAAATGTTCCTCAGGGGCGCATCCGTGCAGGAGGCCGCCAAGCATACCAAGTGGTCTCTGGCGACCAAGATCATCACCGGCATCTTTACCTTCGGCATCGCCCCGGCCATCATGTGCCGCAAGGAAGCCGCGAAGGAGAAGCAGCTGGCGGCCGACGCCGTGAACCTCAAGAATGCCATGAATTCTATGGCCGTGCATAAACAAGGCGTCGTCAGGAACGTCCTGATAGACGGCCGGTACATTTCCATCGCGAGCGATAAAAACGGCACGCTCAGCACCACCATCGGCGGGCAGACCATCGTCTCCAGGTACACGCCCAAGGTGCTGGCGGAGATCATTGAGGACGACATCATCGCCAACACGGATCTGTACGGCACTGAGGCCGCGCTGGATATTCTCAACGGCGCGGCGGAGGCGTACAGGGGGCCGGTTCAGGCCCCCGGCCACGCGGGCAGGTCCCTCGCCGAGCAGCACATTGAGGAAATG
>JAFZPK010000093.1 GCA_017552515.1 Deltaproteobacteria bacterium
ACTGGCCGCGCAGTTTATCAGGGGGGCGGAGGAAGCCGGGCATACGGTGGCCCGTTTCGATGCGGCTTTCAAAAATGTCCATCCATGCACAGCCTGCAATTCCTGCGGCATGGACGGACCGTGCGTGTTTCAAGACGACTTTCAGTTCGTGCGGGAGCATATCATCCCCGCAGAACTGGTGGCCTTTGCCACGCCCATGTACTATTTCGGCTTTTCCACCCAGCTCAAGGCCGTCATTGACCGCTTTTACGCCATTAACGGCAGCATCCATGCCGCCAAGAAAGCTGTGCTGATGATGACCTACGCCAACACCTCGGCGCGGGAGGCAAGCCCCATAATGACGCATTACGAGGTATTGCTGGAATACTTGGGCTGGACGGATGCTGGACGCGTTATCGCCCCCGGCGTTTGGCCCGCAGGTGCTATCAACAGCACATCGTATCCCCGGCAGGCATATGAGCTGGGCAGGAAGCTGTAGAAAGCAAGACTGATAAGTGGGGTATGAAAAGGGGAAGGTGTATGCACGAAAAGGCTAGAGCCGGTCATGGATACCGATTACAAGGTCTTGAAGTAGGAGAAAATTGTGATGCTAACGTTAAAATCAATATGGAGGTATGGTAATGAAGAGGGTGTCGCTTTCAATTTTAATAATGTTCTTTGTGATGCAGAGCAGTTGTTTGGCAATTCAATCTGAAAATAAAGGGGACAAGAAAACCATGACAAATAAAATCGTACAAACCGCAGGCAGAGACAGATTGGGAAGTTTCGCTCCCGAATTTGCGCACTATAATGATGATGTTTTGTTTGGTGAGAACTGGAATAATACTGACATTGCAATAAAGACAAGATGTATTATTACAGTTGTTGCTTTGATGTCGCAGGGAATAACGGATTCTTCTTTAAAACATCATCTTCTGAATGCTAAAAATAATGGCGTAACGAAAGAAGAAATTGTTGCTGCCATTACCCATACAGCATTTTATGCGGGGTGGCCCAAAGCCTGGGCAACATTCAATCTGGCGAAAGAAGTGTGGAATGATAATGCATCTGCTCTGACAGACAAAGAGAAATATGCAAAAACGATACTCTTTCCGATAGGCGAACCCAATACCGCCTATGCACAATATTTTATCGGCCAAAGTTATCTTGCTCCTGTTTCAACAAGCCAGGTCAAAATGTTTAATGTGACCTTTGAGCCGGAATGCAGAAATAACTGGCATATTCACCACGCGAAATCGGGCGGAGGTCAGATGCTCATTGCAGTAGGCGGCAGAGGGTATTATCAGGAATGGGGCAAAGAACCTGTTGAGATGAAGCCGGGCGACGTCATCAATATCCCTGCAAATGTGAAACATTGGCATGGTGCTGCGCCTGATTCCTGGTTTTCTCATTTGGCCATTGAAGTTGACGGAAAGGATGTTTCAACAGAATGGCTGGAACAGGTGAATGACGAGGAATACGGAAAACTAAAATAAGACGAGTAATGAATTGCATTATAAAAGAAATTAGGGAGTAGCTATGAAAATAACAGTCATTACCGGAAGCGCAAGAAAGAACGGAACATCAAATTATCTGGCTGATGAATTTATCAGGGGCGCAAAAGAAAACGGACATGAAATTTACAGATTCAATTCGGCTCATGCAGATGTCAAAAATTGCATAGGCTGCAATGCTTGCGGCATGGGTACAAAACCCTGCATATATAAAGACGATTTTGTTGAATTGAAGGAAAATCTCCTTGATTCTGATGTTATAGTTTTCGTAACTCCTATCTATTATTTTGGTATGAGTTCAACTTTAAAAAAGGTTATAGACAGATTTTACAGTATTGATCCACAGTTAAAAGAGATGCAGAATAAAAGTATTCTAATCTCTGTTCAACATGCACCTGTTGAAGCCGTAAAAGAACCGATAAATGCTCATTATCAGGCAATTTTGAGCTGGTTGAATATGGGAAACGCTGGAATAGTCAATGCTATAGGCATTGAAAGCGTTGAACACTTGAAACAGACCGAATATCCCAAACAGGCATATGAATTGGGTAAAAATTTATAAAGAACAAATATTATGAAGAAATGTAAGATCACAGTTCTGAAGTCAGATAATTCATTCCATAAGCCCAATTTCAAACTTCAGAAAGGACATTCGATCATGAAACAGTTGACTGTATATGCGGTGGCATTGTCGGTAAGCCTGATTTTCGCAGGAACGGCAGCCTCAGCGGAACAAACCGTCATTCCCAATGGTTCCCGGCCTTCCAAAACAGCCTCAAGCTCTCAGTTCACTGGCAATGTACGCCATGAACCGGTGTTTCCGGCAACCGAAGAGGCCCCTTTTTCCGTCTCTTACGTCACCTTTGAACCGGGAGCCCGTACCTTCTGGCATACCCATCCCGCTGGGCAGCGGCTCATTGTAGTGTCGGGGCAGGGCCTGACTGGAACATGGGACGGCAAGATCGTGACCATCAATCCTGGAGATGCCATCTGGTGCCCGCCCGATATCAAGCATTGGCACGGTGCAACGTCCACCAGCGCCATGACCCATATCGCCATCACGGGCATGAAGGACGGCAAGAACGTCACTTGGCTGGAAGCGGTGACGGACGAGCAGTATCAGGCAAAGTAGCGAGGGAAAACATGAAAACGTTTCATAGTATGTGCAAAACAGGCACGGCGGGCCTGTTTTGGGGAATCTCGGCGGTTTAGGGAGCAGACATGTCGCACTGCGCGGATTTTGGGCTCACCGATAGACAGAGGGGGAATCATTGATGAAAAGTATGTTGCGTTGCCTGGGACTCGTTTGCGTCCTGATCCTGTTCAGGGCAGGTATAACGGCGCTTCAAGCCGGTGAGGAGAACATGATTCGTGTGAAAATCACGGTTGGGGAGCATATGCTGTACGCCGACTTTCTGGATAACGCCACGTCGCGGAGTCTGATTGCCAAATTTCCGTTGACCCTGCCCATGAAAGATCTGTACGACCGGGAAATGTGCCATCGCTTTACCGAAGCCCTGCCTGCCCATGAGGCTGGAACCAGTGGTTACGCGGTGGGCGATATCGCTTACTGGACTCCCTGGCATAGTTTTGTGATCTTCTACGAACAGAACGGAGAGATCATCGACCATCTGCAAAAGATTGGCCGCATCACCTCCGGAGTGGAGATCTTCGCCAAGACCGGAGACACGGATGTGAAATTTGATCTGGCGAAGTAGGTGGCGCGAACGGACAGTTTGCAGAGGAGAAACGAAAAAGAGCCGCTTCCTTGAAAAGGGACGGCTCTTTTTCACATTCGCTGTCTGGCAACACTTACGGCACGCAAAAACCTCCGTCCGCTACGATGGCCTGGCCAATGACAAAGCCCGCGCCCGGGCTGCACAGCCAGAGTACCAAAGACGCGATTTCTTCGGCCCTGCCCAGACGCTTGACCGGGATGGTGTCGATGAGCGCCTTCATGTGTTCCGGGGCCCGGGCGATGGCGTCCGCAACCATGGGCGTATCCGAGGTGCCGGGGCAAATGCAGTTTATCCGGATGCCCCTGGCCGCGTTTTCCAGTGCCGCCACCTTGGTCAGGCCGATGACACCGTGCTTGGAGGCGGTGTAGGCCCCCAGCCCGGCCGTGCCCACAATGCCGCTTTGCGAGGAGCAGTTGATGATCACGCCCGCTCCAGCTTTCCGCATGACGCGCAGCTCGTGTTTCATGCAGTTCCAGATGCCTTTAAGGTTTACCGCAAGTACCCGGTCGAAATCTGCGCCTTCGGCGTCTGCCACTTCGGCCACAGGCGCGTGGATGCCCGCGTTGTTGTAGGCCATGTCCAGCCCGCCGAATTCTTTTTGGACTTGTGCTACCGCTTCGGCCACGGCATTCTCGTCGGCCACGTCGCACTGAAGGGCCAGCGCTTTGCGCCCGGCGGCCGTCAGTTCCTTTGCAGCTTTTTCCGCTGCCGCAAGGTTCATGTCGGCCAGGGCCACGGCCGCGCCGGAGGCCGCGAAGGCTTGTGCCGTCGCCAGCCCGATGCCCGAGGCCGCTCCGGTGATGAAAACCGTTTTTCCGCTGAAATTGTAGAGAGTTGCAGTGTCCATGTTCGCTCCATTATTTTGGGGGAATGAAGGGTATTTCGTTGTATATTGCCGGGTTGGGGGCTTATGCTTTATTTGTCGGTTTTTCCCTGTTCCAGTCTGCCATCGTGCTACCATTGATCTCCACATGGCCCCGGTAGCCATGCACGGGCAGCGCGTCAAGGGCGCACTCCAGAGCGGCGAATTCCTCGTCGGAAAGGGCTACGTTCCACGCGCCCAGGTTCTCGATAATCCGCTCCTGATTCTTTGACCCGGGAATTGGCACCACGTTCGAATACTTGTGCAGCATCCAGGCCAGGGAAATCTGCGCCATGCTCGCGCCTTTTTTCTCCGCGTACCCGGCGAGCAAGTCCAGGATGGGCCGGTTGGCCGCCATGTTCTCCGGCTTGAGCTGGGGCACGAACTTCCGCACGTCGTCGCTGTGGGAGAAATCCGTTTGCTCCGTTACCTTGCCGGAAAGAAATCCGCTGGCGATGGGCGAAAAGGGCACCATGCCGATGCCGTGTTCCAGACAGTAGGGCATCACGTCCGCCTCGATGCTGCGCTCTAGCATGGAATAGATATTCTGCACGGCGGAGATAGGTGTCACCTCGTGGGCCCGCCTGATGCAGTCCACCGGCACCTGCGACAGGCCCCAGCCCCGGATGAGGCCCGCGTCGATCAGCCCGCCCATCGCCGCCGCGACTTCTTCCAGCGGCGCCGCCGCCTGGTTTACCCGGTGCAGGTAGTAGAGGTCGGCCCAGTCGGTTTGCAGCCGTTCCAGCGACTGTTCCAAATGTCGGCGGATGCACGCCGCCACGCCCTCCCGCCGCGTCTCTTCTGTGTCCAGATGTAGTTTGGTCGCGATGACCACCTCCTTGCGGAAGTCGCGCACGGCCTTGCCCACGATGCGCTCGTTGTGGCCGCGATGTTCCGGCAGCAGGTTCGGACCGTAGGCCTCTGCCGTGTCGAAGAAGGTGCAGCCGAAATCGTGGGCCTTGCGGATCGCCTCAATGCTGTAGGCTTCATCCGGGATGTCGCCATAGCCGTGGGAAAAGCCCATGCAGCCCATGCCGATGGGAGAGACTTCAATCGTTCCGAGTTTTCTGGTTTTCATGGCTTTGTCCTCCAGGGTGATGATGTTTGTTCGCGGCGTTTCGCTCCGGATTCATGTCGGCCAGGGCCATGGCCGCGCCGGTGATGAAGGCGGTTTTCCCCGAAAAATCAAAAGGGTTCATGGTCATGGCTGTGGCCTCTTACCATGGAAAGTTGTCGGGATCGTTTTTGGGATTGACCCGCTCGTTCCTGTTCAATGCGGCGATGGCCGTCATGTCGGCATCGTCGAGGCTGAAGTTGAAAATGTCAAAATTTTCTGAGATGTGGGCCGGGTTTTGCGAGCGGGGGATCACCACCAACCCGCGTTGCACGGCCCAGCGCAATGTCACTTGGGCCGGGGTTTTGTTGTGCTTTTTCCCGATGTTCGCAAGTGCGGCCTCGCTCAGAACCTTGCCCTGGGCCAGCGGTGACCAGGAATTCACTACCAGCCCGTATTTCCGGATCGCTGCAATGTTGGCTTCCTGGCTGTGATAGGGATGGATTTCGATCTGGTTCAGCACCGGCCGCACTTGGGCGTAGGCCAGCAAGTCATCGATGTGGTGCGGGTTGAAGTTGGAAAGCCCGATGCTTCGGATTGTGCCCTGCCGCACGAAATCCTCCAGTGTTTCCCAAGTCTCGCGAATGTGGTCCCTGACTGGCCAGTGGATAAGCATCAGGTCGATATACTCGCCACCTAGGGCCTCTATGCTCCGTTCAATGCAGGCTTTTTGCGGCGGCTTCCTCATGTTGTCCGTGGAGATTTTGGTAGTGATGAAGACCTCGCTCCGCACCAGCCCGGCCTCCCGGATGCCCTGCCAGATTTCCTTTTCGTTGCCGTAGCCCTGTGCTGTGTCAAAGAGACGATAGCCTCGCTCGGCGGCCATCCGGACGCTTGCTACGCTCTTTTCCTTGAGCCACAGGGTGCCGAAACCCAACTGGGGTATCATGCGGCCATTGGGCAGAGTGACAAGCGGCACATTGCCTGGTAGGATTGATGGCGCCGGCGCCGCCGGAGTTGCCGCCTGTTCCGCCGCGAAGGCTGCCTTGTTCGCCAGAATCGCCGTGCCTGCCAATGCCGCTCCCTTGAGAAAATCCCGTCTGTTCATGGCATGTCTCCTTTGTGGTGCTTTGGATACCGTTATCCAGATACGAAAGCCCGTCTCACCAAGTCATGGCAAAGGCCGCCGTTTCCGCGTCCTGAGAGTTGCCGATAAAGGGCCGGTTCGTGTCCATTGCCCGCAGGGCCTCCATTTCCCCGTCGGTAAGCGCAAAATCGAAAATGTCGAAATTTTCCCGGATGCGTTCCTCGCCCGCGCTCTTGGGAATTGCCGCGATTCCCTGCTGGAGCAGAAAACGCAGCGCTACCTGATGTGCCGTTTTGCCGTGAGCCCTGGCCGCAGTCGTGACGGCGGGTGCTTCAAACATCCGCTCCCCCCTGCCTTGAGCAAAGGGTGCGTACGCCTGATGCGCCACGCCGCGCTCCGCCATCAGAGCGTGGAGCTCCTGTTGCTGGGCCAGCAGATGGGTTTCGATCTGGTTCACTGCCGGTTTGATCTCGTTGAATTCCATCAGGTCAATCAATTGGCTGGGCGCATAGTTGGAAACCCCAATGGCCCGGATACGCCCTTCTTTGTGCAGCTTCTCCAGTTCCCGCCAGGCCGCGTAGGTGTTGCCGAAGGGCCAGTGCAGCAGGACCATGTCCAGATGGTCCACCCCGAGTTTGTTGAAGGATTCCTGCATGGCGGCCCGGGCCACCCCACTTTCGTAGGCTCGGAACCAGAGCTTGGTTGTCACGAATATTTCCTCGCGGGGTACGCCGCTTGCTCGGATGCCCGCACCTACCGCTTCCTCGTTGCCGTAGGCCTGTGCCGTGTCAATGAGACGGTAGCCTGCCCGCAAGGCTGCACTGACGCAGCGAATGCACTCTGCGGGCTCCTTGATTTGATACGTGCCGAAACCCAGAATGGGCATGTTCACGCCGTTGTTCAGAGTAATGCGCTCCATGTTGACCTCCTTGTTCGCGATCCTGAAATGTTTCACCAAGCCGGGTTTGTCGACAAGAACCTCGCCCGCGACGAGCAGGCCCCTTTCACGAAATTCCGCCTGTTCACGGTATGTCTTCTTGTGATTTTTCCGATCCGATGGCATTCTTAAAGGCAAGCATACCACAGGGGGGACGCGCCGGTTTGAGCGTCACTCCTGCATTTTGGCACAAAACTCCCAACCTTCCTCAAATGGTGAGAGGACATGAATGGGACGCGCACAACACGCATCAGCAGGGAACATGGGCAGTGTCTTTTAAAGGAGTTTCTGTCCGCTTTTATGCCTGCGGCAGGCGACTATCCCACACCTGTTCCGGGGCTGGCTTTTTACCGCCGTCACATGGACGACGTTGAACACCAGCCCATTGTATACGAGCCGGTGCTCATCGTCATTGCGCAGGGCGAAAAGCACGTGCGCCTGGGGTCTGATGCCTTCACGTACGGGGAAGGCGGGGCTTTCGTCACGGGCGTGGATATGCCCACAGCCTGCGCGGTGCGGAGGGCCTCGCCAGATCATCCCTTTCTCTCGCTGGCCCTCGACTTGGACCGGGCGCTTTTGGCGGAAATGTTGTTCGAAGCGGGGGATATGGCCGATGCGGAACCAGCGGGACGAAGCGGCATGGTGGCCGAACTCGACTTGGATCTTTTGGACGCCACACTCCGGTTGGTAGAACTGGCCGGGCAGCCAGAGGCGGCTAAGACACTGGCTCCACTCGTTGTTCGGGAAATTCACTACCGGCTGCTTACCGGCCCTTTCGGCCCTGTTCTGCGGACGCTCAGCGCCGCAGGCTCGCCTGGAGACCGCATTGCACACGCCATCCGGCTTTTGAAAAGCGATTTCGACCAGCCCCTTGCAGTGGCAACCTTGGCGCGACAGGCGGGCATGTCGGAATCCGTCTTTTACAGGCATTTCAAGACGATCACCGGCATGAGCCCGATGCAGTTCCAGAAGCGACTGCGTCTGGAACGTGCCCAGCGCCTCATGCTGACTCGGGCCCTCAATGCCTCCGAGGCTGCGCTAGCCGTGGGTTACGAGAGCCTGCAACACTTTAGCCGTGATTACAAGCGCTTCTTCGGTGAGCCGCCTCGCCGGGACATCATGCGGATGCGCGGCGGGGAATGAGGAAAGAGGTGCTTCTGTGGCTATGCCTTGCCCGTCTCGAGGTTTTTCTGCTGCTTGAGCGACTCTACAAAGCGGTCGATTTTCACCATTTCCTTCGGGATGTCGATGCGCTGAGGACAGTGGGGCACACAGCGGCCGCAGCCGGTGCAGTGATCGGCCTGGCGCAGCTTGGGCACGCTGCGGTCGTAACCCACGAGGAAGGCCCTCCGGGCGGAACCGTAGTGGGCGTCATGCGTGTCGGCCACATAGTTTTCCTCGCTGACGCAGTGGTTGTAGTGCTCGAAGATGGAGGGGATGTCCAGCCCGTAGGGGCAGGGCATGCAGTACTGGCAGGTGTTGCAGGGCAGGGTTTTGAAGCCCACCATGAGCTCCGCCACTTTCTCCAGCATCTCCAGCTCGGAGTCGTTGAGGGGCTTAAGCGGCGAATAGGTCGCGATGTTTTCCCTCAGATGTTCCCGGAAGGTCATGCCGGAAAGCACGGTCAACACGCCCTTGTGGTGGCCGGCATAGCGCAGGGCCCACTGCGCCGGAGTGGATTCGGGATCGGCCGCCTTGAGCATGGCGATGGCCTTGCGGTTACCGTTCATGCTGGCCAGCCGGCCTCCCAGAACCGGTTCCATGATGATGGCGGGAATATTCCTTTTCTGGAGTTCTCCATAGAGGTACTCGGCGTTGGTGTTCCGGGTGTTGATCTCTTTGGCGTGTTTCCAGTCGATGTAGTTGAGCTGGATCTGCACGAAATCCCAGTCCACGCCCATGGCAAGCGCGTGGTCGAAGATCCGGATGTCGCCGTGGTAGGAAAAACCCAGGTTCCGGATGCGCCCCTTTTCGCGCTGCTCCAGCAGGAAATCCAGCATGCCGTTGTCGATGTAGCGGCTGTTGAAGGCTTTCATGGCGTCGTCGCCCATGCCGATGCCGTGCAGCAGCATGTAGTCAATCATCTCGATCTGCAATTCCTTAAAGGAATTCTCGTACATGGCGATGGAGGCCTCGCGGCTCCAGTCGCTTTCGGTGAAGTTGGAGAGTTTGGTGGCGATGAGGTACTTGTCACGGGGGAAGGGCTTGAGCGCGATGCCCAGTACCCGTTCCGACTGCCCCTGGGCGTAGCGCGGCGAGGTGTCGAAGTAGTTGACGCCGTATTCCAGCGCTTCGGCCACCAGCGAATTGACCAGCTCCTGATCGATGGCCGCGGTCGAACCGCGCTGGAGAGCCCGTTTGTCCACCGTGGGCAGGCGCATCATGCCGAAGCCCAAAAGCGACACCTTTTCACCCTTTTTGCTCTCGCGGTACGTCATACTGCCTGAAACAGACGGCCGGGCGGCATGAGGACCATCTTTGCCCGCGTCGCATCCGGCGATGGACAGGGTGGCTAAGGCCGCCGCTCCCGCACCGGCCATTTTGATAAATTCCCTGCGGTTCCACCTGTGCAGTCCATGCTGATTTTGCTGCTTGTCCATATTTTTCATCTCCTGATGCTTTTCAGTTGATTCGATGCACTTCGTAGCCGGTCACGTGGATGGCGCTGACCGGCCGTGCGGGACAGACATATTCGCAGGCGCCACAGCCGATGCAGCGCTCTTTGTCCACCGCAGGTACCTGCACTTTTTTGCCGTTCGGAGCCGTGAAGCTGATGAGACTGATACTGCCGTTGGGACAGTGGCGTTCGCAGTTGCCGCATGCGTCGCCTCCGGTGGCCGGAAGGCACAGGGCTTTGTCCCAGATCGCGTATCCGATGTGGATGGAGCTCTTTTCGCTGTCTCCGATGCGCTGGATGGCTCCGGTTGGGCAGATATCGGAACAGCGGCGGCATTCCGGGCGGCAGAAGCCCCGGTCAAAGCCCATTTCCGGCTGCATGAGTCCCAGCGCGGATGTGGACGGCCGCAGCACACCGTTGGGGCAGGCGGCGACACAGAGCTGACAGGCGGTGCAGCGGGTGGTGAAATTCTTCTGACCGAGCGCGCCCGGCGGCCGTACCGGCAGTGTCCGTTTGGGTTGTCTGCGGGGTTTGAGTTCGGCCAGGCCGCCGTCCGTGCGGTTGTCTTCGGCGCGGGCGCCTGCCGGGAGAGCTGCGAAGAGGACGGCGGGCAGGGCCAGCAAAAAGCCACGCCGTGCTGTCGAAAGACGTGCCTGTTCCATAGCTTCGGCGGATGAGGACTCTTCGATTTCGGCTGGTGCTTTCATCGTACTCTCCCGTTTTTCATGGGTCAGGCGGATGGCTCCCTTCGGGCAGTCGCCGATGCAGTTCATGCAGGCCACGCAGCGGCTGCTGTCCACGGTTTGTGTCTGGGTATCAATGCAGCCCGCCTTGCAGCGCTCTTCGCAGAGGCGGCACCTGACGCACTTTTCGCGGTCCAGCACCGGACGAAACCAGGCGAAACGCGACAGAAAGCCCAGCACCGTTCCCACCGGGCAGAGCGTGTTGCACCAGATGCGGCCGTGACGGAAGGCGAGGAAGGCAATCAGCGCGAAAAAGGCCAGCGCAATCCCGAAGGTGGGTAGGCTGCGGATGGAGATGTCGCTTGCGGAAAAGGCGTAGGAACCGGCGCGTTCGGCAAGAAGAGCCAGCAGATTGTTCCCCGCGCGGTATACGGGCGAAAAAAGATTCTGCGCGATGCGGCCATAGGCGCTGTAGGGCGCAAGCAGAAGCGCCAGCGAATGCACGCCCAGAACACCGAGCAGGACAAAGGCGGCCAGCGCGCCATAGCGCAGCCGGTTTCTGGCCTTGCTGAAGTGGTAGCGTTTTTTTCCCCGGCGCGTGCCCAGCCAGGCAAAGATGTCTTGAAAGACTCCCAGCGGGCAGATGGTTGAGCAGTAGATGCGCCCGAAGAGGAGTGTCAGCAGGACAAGCAAAGCCACGATGCCGATGCTCAGTGCCAGAACCGCGGGCAGAAACTGAATGCATGCCATCCAGCCCAGCAGGTATTGCGCCGTTTCGGTTACGTCGAGAAAGAGCCACGTGATGCCGGTGAAAAACAGCGCCGCCAGAGCAATCCGTATCGTTTTCAGCATGAGGATTGTGTCTCCTTTGCCGGATGGGCTTGGGGAAAATAACCTGCGAGAATTACAAGGATTTTTCCAGCCCTTGCAACCAGACAGTAACTGCCTTGTCCGCCGCCTCGCAGTCTTTCTGCGCGACGTGGCCCGTCACGGCCAGACCCTCCAGAACCTTCGCGCCCGGCACGGCGGCGGAGAGCTTTGCGCCGAAGCCGGAAAGTCCGCTGCCCTCGTGGGTGCAGAAGGGGATCAGTGTCTTGCCGGAAAGATCGTTCTTTTCCAGAAAGGTGTACACGATCATGGGCCAATCGCCCCACCAGACCGGCGCGCCAATGAACACCCGGTCATATTGGGCCAAGTTGTCCACGTCTCCCGCGTACTCGGGCCGGGCGTGGTCGTTTCGCTCCTTTTTGGCCGCGTCCGTGCATTCCTTGTATTTTGTTGGATAGGGGCGCACCGGTTTGAGTTCGAAGCTGTCGGCCCCGGTTTTCGCGGCGATCATCTCGGCGATGATGGCGGTGTTGCCCTTTTCGATGACGCCCACGTTGTAGTTTTCGCCGGTGTGGGAGAAGAAGATCACCAGAGTTTTGCCCTCCTTTGCGGCGAAGACTGGGGGAACGGCCAGAGTGAACAGGGAAGCGCAGAGGAGAAGAACGAATCGAATA
>JAFZPK010000094.1 GCA_017552515.1 Deltaproteobacteria bacterium
TCTGATGGTGAAGGATTGGCCGCTGCGATCGCTTTTGGGCTGGATCCGCAGCCGATCGCCCACAAAGAGCGGTTCGCGGCTCACGAAACGGATGTCGCCGCCAACAACCGCGCTCACCCGGCCCAGCCACAAACCGGTTGCGCCGGTCACAGCCGAATTGGAGATATCCTCCTTTTCAACGCCCGTCAAAAAACCGTGGGTCGGGTTGCGGCCAAAGGAACTTTTCAACATCCGGCGCGCCTCGCGTTCGGCCTCCTCACGCGTATCGTCCGGCGCATCCAACGCCCGGCGGTAGGCGCTCACCACGGTGGCAACATATTCGGCGCTCTTCATCCGCCCCTCGATCTTGAAGCTGCAGACCCCCGCGCGCGTCAGTTCCGGCAGCAGATCGACCGCGCAGAGATCCCGGGTGGAAAAGTAGTAGCCCTCCTTGCCCTGCGCGCGGTAGAGGCGGCGGCAGGGCTGGGCGCAGCGGCCGCGGTTGCCGCTCTTGCCGCCAAGGTAGGAGGAAAAATAGCACTGCCCGGCAAATGAGAGGCAGAGCGCGCCATGAACGAAATGCTCCAGTTCCAGAGTGGTCTGGGCACGGATGGCGGCAATTTCCTCCAGGGTCAGTTCTCGCGCCAGCACGGCCCGGCTGAATCCCATCCGTTCCAGCATGCGCACCCCGGCGCTGTTGTGGATAGTCATCTGGGTCGAGGCATGCAGTTTCAGGCCGGGGCAGAAATAATGCGCCAAACGCCATACCGCCATGTCCTGCACGATAACGGCATCCACGCCCATCAGTTCCAGATCGGCGAGCAGCTCCGCCAGTTCGGGCAGTTCGCGCTCCTTGACCAGGCAGTTAACCGTCACATGCAGCCGGGCCCCGCGCGCATGCGCGCAGGCGGTCATCCGTTCCAGTTCGGCGACGGTGAAATTTTTCGCCTTGGCCCGCGCGGAAAAGTTCCGCGCGCCGCAGTAGACGGCGTCGGCTCCGTTTTCCAGCGCGGCGAAAAAAGCTTCCAGATTTCCGGCCGGGGCCAAAAGCTCCGGTTTGGGCAGTGCTGTTGTCATAGGAATTTTTCCTGAAGAAAAGCGTTGGCAGCTTAAGAACGCAACAAAATAAGATATTTTACCCCGTCCGGGCGGCAAAAAGCAATGCGGACGGCCTTGCGAAAGCGCCGGCTTTTCCCGGCGGGAAACCTGCCCTCAGTCTTTCCGCCCCTTCCATCTGGAAATACAGTACAATGCGCCACGCGATGAAAGCTGCCAGACCGCTTTTGGACGGCAGACCCATCGGAGAAAGGAAAGGCAACCATGCACCAGCCAGGTGAAGCCCCGCAGGCCATACAGATCCGCGGCGCGCGCGTGCATAATCTGAAGAACATCGATGTCGATGTGCCGCTGCACCGGATCGTCGGTATCGCGGGCGTCTCCGGTTCCGGCAAGTCCTCGCTGGCGCTGGGCGTGCTCTACGCGGAAGGATCGCGGCGCTACCTGGAGGCGCTTTCCACCTACACCCGCAGGCGGATGACGCAGGCCGCCAAGGCCCAGGTGGACGAGGTGCTGTACGTTCCGGCGGCGCTGGCGCTCCATCAGCGTCCCAGCGTGCCGGGCATCCGCTCCACCTTCGGCACCGGAACGGAACTGCTCAACAGCCTGCGCCTCATGTTTTCCCGGCTGGCACAGCACCGCTGCCCCAACGGACATTACCTGAAACCCACGCTTGCGGTCGCGGCGGAAAAGGAGCTCTCCTGCCCGGAATGCGGCGCGCGCTTCTACGCGCCTTCCGCGGAAGAGCTGGCCTTCAACAGCCAGGGTGCCTGTGCGAAGTGCGGCGGCACCGGAACGGTGCGCAGCGTGGACCGGGAAACGCTGGTGCCGGACGACTCGCTCTCCATCGACGAAGGCGCGGTCGCACCGTGGAACAGCCTGATGTGGTCGCTGATGACCGACGTTTGCCGGGCGATGGGCGTGCGCACCGACGTACCCTTCCGCGATCTGACGCCGCAGGAGAAGGACATCGTCTACAACGGTCCGCCGGAAAAGAAGCGCATCCTCTACAAGGCAAAAAATTCCAATACGGCGGGCGAGCTGGACTTTACCTACTTCAACGCCACCTACACCGTCGAAAACGCGCTGGCAAAGGTCAGGGACGAAAAGGGCATGAAGCGCGTCGAAAAGTTCCTGAAGGAGGATGTCTGCCCGGACTGCGGCGGAACGCGGCTGTCGGAAAGCGCACGCGCCCCGAAATTGCAGGGCATCGGCCTGGATGCGGCCTGTGCCATGACGCTTTCACAGCTTGCGCTCTGGGTGGAGGCCCTGCCCGCTTCCCTTCCGCAGGAGATGCGCCCGATGGCGGAAAGCATCTGCGAATCCTTCCGCACATCTGCACGGCGCCTGATGGATCTGGGGCTCTCCTACCTGACGCTCGACCGTGCCTCGTCCACGCTTTCCACCGGTGAACGCCAGCGGATGCAGCTGGCCCGCGCGGTGCGCAACCGCACCACCGGCGTGCTCTACGTGCTGGACGAGCCCTCCATCGGGCTGCATCCGGCCAATATCGTGGGCCTGAACGACGTCATGCACGATCTGGTGGCGGACGGCAACTCCGTGCTGCTGGTCGATCACGACACGCAGATACTACGGGAGGCGGACTGGATCATCGAGCTGGGGCCCGGCGCCGGAGCCGACGGCGGGCTCGTCATCGCCGAAGGCACGGTGGAAGAGATATCCTGCAATCGGGGCTCCCGCATCGGGCCCTTCCTGGCGAGGGGGAAAAATCCTCCTCCCCACCCTGCCCCTCCCCCCGCAAGCGGAGGGAGGGCCACGGCATTGACGGATTTCCAGCAAATCGAAAACGTATCGTCCCAAGGTCCCGCGCGGGAGGAACTGTTCGCGCAGGGCACAATCCACCTTGAGACCGCGGCGCTGCACACGGTCAAGCCGCTTGCCCTCGACATTCCCAAGGGAAAGCTCACGGTCGTCACCGGCGTTTCCGGTTCCGGCAAGACGACGATGGTGCTGGAAAGCCTCGTCCCCGGGCTGGAGGCCCTGACCGCCGGAAAGAAACTCCCGGCGCACGTGCGCCGCATCACGGCGAAAGGCATCGAACAGGTCAAACTGATCGACGCCAGCCCCATCGGCATTAACATGCGCTCGACGGTAGCGACCTATGCCAACGTGCATGACGAGCTGCGGAAGATCTACGCGCGCACGGCGGACGCCAAGGCACACGGCTGCCACGCCGGGGACTTTTCCTACAACACGGGGTCCCTGCGCTGCCCGGTCTGTGACGGAACCGGCGTCATCAGCCTCGATGTGCAGTTCCTGCCGGATGTGGACGTGCCCTGCCCGGAATGCCGCGGTTCGCGCTACGCGAAGGCGGCCGGCGGCATATGCTACGAAAACGGCGACGGCGTGCGGCTTTCCCTTCCGGAACTGATGAAGAAGGATGTGAAAGCGGCGCTGAACTTTTGCCAGGGCCTGAAAAATGTTACCGGACGGCTGCGGGTGCTGCGGGATCTGGGCTTGGGCTACCTGACGCTGGGCGAAGAGACGCCCCGGCTTTCCGGCGGCGAGGCGCAGCGCCTGAAACTGGCCTGCGAAATGGGCAGGGCGCAATCCGGTTCCGTCTTCGTCTTTGACGAGCCGACCATCGGCCTGCATCCGCTGGACGTGCAGACGCTGCTTGACGTGTTTGCCTCGCTGATAGCCCACGGCGCGACGCTCGTCGTCATCGAGCACGATCTGGACGTGATCCGCCATGCCGATTATGTCATCGACATGGGGCCGGGCGGCGGCGAGGAAGGCGGCAGGATTGTCGCCTGCGGCCCGCCGGAGAAAATCGTGGCAAATCCCGAAAGTGTGACGGGGAGGTTTTTGAAATGAACCACCGTCCCAAAGAGCAGACTTAATGATTCTCTTGATACTTCTTCCATCCAAACCAGATGGTTTGCATTTCAGCTATTTTCTCTGCATATTCACGCTGATTTTTACAAGTGACATCCTTTAGATCAAACAAAGCATGTTTGAATGGATCATCTTTAAACCACTTCTCACCTGCGATCTTCATATTAGAACTATTTACAGCTGCTATTAAAACCAGCCTGCACTTAAGATCCTCTTCATTTGTAAAATATTTATTAATATCTATATTTTCACAGTATGCGTTGGAAGCCAGAAGAATACTGAAAAGAATCAATATCGTTCTCATAATTTAAAGCATCCTTTCTTTTCTCAACTAAAAGTTTTTATAGCACATATTTGAAATGTTATAAAACCTTCAAATCATCCAGACGGGCACGACGCTGTTGCGGGCATCCAGCGGCAGGGAACGTTCCGCCATGCACACCAGAGCACCAGGGCCGATTTTGGGTGTGGCGGCTCCTGCATCCTGACCTTCCAATGGAGCCAGGACCGAGAAATGTTTCAAGGCCCTCCGGCCCGGCGTGGCCGCTTTTTTGATTTCCACCGGCATGAGCCTGCCGTTGTGCAGGAGGAGCAGGTCTATCTCCCTTTGATCCTTGTCCCGGTAGTAGAAGAGCGGCGGCTCCCGTCCCGCGTTGAGCCAGCTCTTGCAGATCTCCGCAAACACGTAGCTCTCGAAAAACTGGCCCGACATGGCCCCGCGTTCCAACGCCTCGGGCGTTTCCCACCTGAGCAGCCAGGCGGCCAGGCCGGTGTCCAGCATGTGGAGCAGCGGCATTTTGGTAACCCGCTTGAGCAGGTTGCTGCTGTAGGGCTGCACCAGGGCTACGATGCCGGAGGTTCTCAGGAGAGACAGCCATTTCTTGGCCGTGGGCGCGCTGATGCCCGCCTCCCGGGCCAGTTCCTCGTAGACCACGGGCCGGGCGGTACGGGCCGCGACCACAGAGAGAAAGTTGAAAAAAGCCATTTCGTCTGCCACCTGGGCCAAAGCACGGATGTCCCGTTCCAGATAGGTGGCCGTATACGAAGAGTAAAAGCGGTTCCAGTCCGGCAGGGGATCCACGTACAGGGCTGGCATGGCGCCACGGTGGATGCGGGTGAAAAGTTCCCGCACATCCATCGGTTCGGCAACCCTGGCACGGCGGTCCAACCAGCCATCTTCCGGCAAAAAGGGCTCGGAAGGCCTGCCCGCAAGTTCCGAGGCGGACAGGCCCAGCATGGGAATGATCCCCACCCGCCCGGCCAGGGATTCGCTGACCGCCCGCATCAGGTGAAAAGCCTGTGAACCGGTGAGCCAGAATCCTCCGGGCCGGCGCGCTTCGTCCACCCGCATCTTGATGTAAGGCAGCAACTCCGGCGCGTACTGGATTTCGTCGATGAGCACCGGCGGAGCGAAGCGTTGAAGAAAGAGCCCCGGATCGCGGCGGGCCAGTTCCCGAAGATCCGGATCGTCCAACGTGACGTAGCGCCGCGCGCCTTCGGCCGATTCTCCGGCTTCTTCGGCCAGGTGGCGCAATAATGTAGTCTTGCCCACCTGTCTCGGCCCGGTGACCAGCACCACCGGGAAAGTCCGCGCGGTTTCAAGAACAGTTTGTTCAATGATTCTCGAATAATACATAAAAACCCCGGCTATTCCAAAGTGTGAGTTTAGAATAGCCTGGGTTTGCCGTAAGTGCAAGAAAATTTAAATGTTTTTGAGATGTCCAATAGTGTGGGATGTTTCCCCTACCGGCCCCGATTGGACAAAAAAATTTGAACTGGAAGACACCGCCCCGTTCCAAGGTTCCGTTCCTTCAGATCCGTCCTCAGCTTCCCTGCCCGATTTTGGACAGCTCATCCGGCAGATCGCGCCAGGAGATAAGGTCGAAGCCCGAACGCCGCTGGGTCTCGTTGCCGCCGTAGACGACCCACCGTGACACCTCGCCGCCAAACTGTTCCGAAAGCCGGTTCATTGGACCGAGCCAGTCGCCGCTGAACGTCGCCCCGCTCTTTATCTCGCAGAGAATCGTCTGTTTGCCCGTCTGGACGACAAGATCAATTTCGTTGTGGTTGGAGTCACGGTAGTAGTGGATCTGTTCGTGCGAGCACCTGTTGGCGCGGTTTTTCAGGAATTCGCCCACGATCATCGTTTCGAACAGTTCTCCTCTCAGGGGATGCACATCAAGCTGCTCCGGCGAGGTCACGCCCATGAGGTAGCAGGCGAGACCGACATCAAGAAAGTACAGTTTCGGCGCCTTCACGAGCCGCTTGTTGATGTTGGCATACCACGGCTCAA
>JAFZPK010000095.1 GCA_017552515.1 Deltaproteobacteria bacterium
ACCATAATGGCATCCACTTCGTTACGCAACTGATGCACCCGCAAGCGGCTCATCTCATTGGAGATCCAGCGGGAATCCCCGGAAGCTGTCGCCAGCCAGCCATCCAAAGTCAGCGCGGCCTTGAGCGTCACCAGCGGACGTCCAGTCCGCATCCATTGGGCAAAAGGCGCTATCAGACGCCGGCACTCCTCTTCCAGCACACCGCATCGCGTGACAATACCGGCCGCGTTCAGACGCGCCAGCCCCGCGCCATGCACCTTGAGGTTGGGATCCTGGCAGCCCACAAAAACCCTTGCCACCCCCGCGCGAATGATGGCATCCGCGCAGGGCGGAGTTTTGCCCATATGCGAACAGGGCTCCAGCGTGACATAGAGATCCGCGCCCCGGGCACGCCGGCCTGCATCCCGCAACGCATAGATCTCGGCATGAGGCATACCCGCCGCAGGATGGAAACCGCTGCCGACGATTTCGCCGCCAGAGACCACCACCGCCCCCACCGCCGGATTGGGACTGGTTCTCCCCAGGCCTCGTCGCGCCAGTTCCAGCGCCCGTTTCATAAACCGCTCTTCACTGTCCATACGCAAAAGGCTTCTTTACTGCTGCTTTTTCAGCAGATCCTTCAGCTCCAGCATGAACTCGCCCAAATCCTTGAACTCCCGGTAGACTGAAGCAAAACGCACATAGGCCACCTGATCCACGTCGTGAAGCGCATGCATCACCGCTTCCCCGATGTCCTGCGTCTCCACTTCCCGCTCGCCACGTTCCAACAGACCGGCCTCGATCTGGTTCACCATCTCCTCAATCGTCGTCAACGACACCGGGCGTTTCTCACAGGCCCGTAAAATGCCGGCGATAATTTTCTGACGATCGAAGGGTTCACGGCGTCCGTCCTTCTTTACCACCAGCAGCATCATCTTTTCCACCCGCTCGTAGGTTGTGAATCGCCGCTGGCAGGAAACGCACTGTCTCCGCCGCCGGATGGCGTCTCCATCGCCAAACAGGCGGGAATTGGTCACACGGGTTTCGGGAAAGGAGCAAAAAGGACACTTCACGTATGGACTGCCTTGCCGCTAAGAAGAAAGTTTAACAAAGGAGATCTGCCCGGAAAACATATCCAGAGCCTTCTCGTCCGGATATCCCGCGCCGTACACAACTTGCCGCACACCTGCCTGCACCAGGATTTTTGCACAGATGAAGCACGGGGAAACCGTGCAGAACAGGGTAGCGCCCTCGGTGCTGATGCCATGCCGGGCCGCCTGAATAATGACGTTCTGCTCCGCATGGATGCCCCGGCACAGTTCATGCCGTTCACCGGAGGGAATTCCGAGACGCGCTCGCAGACAGCCCACCGCCTCGCAATGCTCCATGCCGGAAGGAGCACCATTATAGCCGGTGGCCAGCAGCCGTTTTTCCCGGACCAGCACCGCACCCACCTGGCGACGCAGGCATGTGGACCGCTTCGCCACCAGATGGGCAATCTCCATAAAATATTCGTCCCAGGATGGCCGTATCATTGCAGCAAATGAGTATACAATGGATGCTTGCGGCAGAGTTCCGCCACTTCGTTCCGGATCGCCTGCAAACGGGCCTCATCGTCAACATGCGCCAAGGCTTGGGCAATCCAGTCCGCCACCTGTTCCATATCCGCTTCTTTCAAACCACGGGTGGTCGTCGCCGGCGTGCCGATCCGGATGCCGCTCGTCACAAACGGCGAACGGGTATCAAAAGGCACCGCGTTCTTGTTGACGGTAATGCCAGCCTTCTCCAGCGCGGCTTCCGCCATCTTGCCGGTCATTTCCGTACCGGAAAAATCCACCAGCATCACATGGTTGTCCGTTCCGCCGGAGACCAGATTGAACCCACGCTGCATCAGTCCCGCAGCCAGGGCTTTCGCATTTTTCACCACCTGGCGGGCGTATTCCTTGAAAGAGGGCTCCAGAGCCTCCTTCAACGCCACCGCCTTGGCGGCGATCACATGCATCAGGGGACCGCCCTGAATACCGGGGAAGATGTTGCTGTTCACCGTCTTGGCAAACTCTTCCCGGCACAGAATCATCCCGCCTCGCGGGCCACGCAGGGTCTTGTGGGTCGTGGTGGTCACAAATTCCGCCCAGGGCACCGGGCTGGGATGTTCACCGGCAGCCACCAGACCGGCGATATGCGCCATGTCCACCATAATCTTCGCCCCAACCGCATCCGCAATCTCACGGAACTTTTCAAAATCGATAATCCGGGGATAGGCGCTGGCACCTACCACGATCATCTTCGGCCGGTGTTCCTCGGCCAAACGCCGCACCTCGTCGTAGTCAATGCGCCCTGTCTCTCGATCCACCCCGTAGGGGACAATGTTGAAAAGCTTGCCGGAAAAGTTGACGGGAGAACCATGGGTGAGATGCCCGCCATGGGCAAGATTCATGCCCAGCACCGTATCGCCCGGTTTGCACACGCTGAAGTAGACCGCCATATTGGCCTGGGAGCCGGAATGCGGCTGCACATTGACAGCTTCCGCCCCAAACAGCGCTTTCGCGCGTTCGATGGCCAGACGCTCCGCCACATCCACAAACTCGCACCCGCCGTAATAGCGCTTGCCGGGATAGCCTTCGGCATACTTGTTGGTCATGACCGAGCCTTGCGCCTGCATCACGGCTTCGCTCACAAAGTTTTCCGACGCAATGAACTCCAGGCCCAGTTCCTGGCGTTCCGTTTCCCGCCGAATGGCAGCGGCGACTTCTTCATCAACCCGTTTCAGTTCCTCAAACATTGCCTCTCTCCTTGAACATTGCTTCCTTTTTTCGCCTCAAACATCACACCGCGCCGCGCGGCAACACTTCAAAATCTCACGCCGTCCCCTTCAGTACTTCCTCTTCGAGCGCGGCAATCTTGTCGAGACGCCGCTGATGGCGTCCACCGGCAAAAGGCGTATTCAGCCAGATTTGCACCAGCCCACAGGCCTGGGACGCCTCCAGAACCCGGCCGCCCAGCACCAGAATGTTGGCGCAGTTATGTTCCCCCGCCATCTTCGCCGTAAACTCGTCATGCACCAAAGCCGCCCGTATCCCGGGAAATTTGTTGGCTACAATCGACATGCCAATGCCGGTGCCACAAACAAGAATCCCGCGTTCCGCCCGGCCTTCCCCAACCGCTCTCGCCACCAGGGCGCCGTAGTCGGGATAATCCACGGACTCCTCGCTGAAGGTGCCCATATCCTCGTAATCAATGCCCTTGTGCGCAAGCCACTCGCCAATGATGTTCTTCAGCCCCAAGCCGCCGTGATCGGATGCGATGGCAAGCATTTTCACACCTTCCTGAACAACAGCGAGGCGTTGGTGCCTCCAAACCCAAAGGAATTGGACATGGCCACGGACACTTCGGCGGCACGGGGATGGTTGGGCACAACATCCAGATCACATTTCGGATCCGGTTCTTCATAGTTGATGGTGGGAGGTACCATACCACAATCCATGGCCAACAGCGTATAGATCGCCTCAATGGCCCCGGCAGCGCCCAGAGCATGACCGGTCGCTCCCTTGGTGGAGCTTACCATCAGCTTGCCGGCATGTTCGCCAAAAACGGTCTTGATAGCCATGGTTTCATAGAGATCATTGACCGGAGTGGAGGTTCCATGAGCATTGATATACACCACCTCTTCCGGTTTCACGCCGGCATCGTCAAGCGCCATCTGCATGCAACGGGCCGCACCCTCCCCCTGAGGGGCAGGATGAGTGATGTGGTAGGCGTCGCCCGTCAACCCATAACCGCAGATTTCGCCGTAGATCTTCGCCCCACGCCGCCGGGCCGCCTCGTACTCTTCAAGGATAACAATGCCCGCGCCTTCCCCCAGTACAAAACCATCGCGGTTCTTGTCAAAGGGACGGCTGGCCTTCTGAGGCTCGTCATTGCGCGTGGAAAGCGCCTTCATGGCGCAAAAGCCGCCGATACTCAGCATGGTCACCGTTGATTCGGTGCCGCCGGCGATCATGGCGTCGGCATTGCCTCGCCGAATCAGCTGGCAGGCTTCGCCGATACTGTGGGTGCCCGTCGCGCAGGCACTGCACACGGAAAAGTTGGGACCCTTGGCACCATAACGCATGGCAATCTGTCCCGGTGCCAGATTGATGATCAGCATCGGAATGAAAAATGGCGATATTTTGCGGTATCCGCCCTGTTCACAGGCGGTATGACTCTGTTCCAGCGTGGAAATGCCGCCCAGTCCCGCCCCCACCAGAACGCCGACACGTTCCGCATTGCCGGAATCGATCTTCAGGCCGGAATCCTTCATCGCCATATCGGTTGCGGCTATCGCGTACTGAATAAACCGATCGGTTTTACGGAGTTCCTTCTTCTCCATGAACTGCTCACCATCAAAATCCCTGACTTCACCGGCGATCCGTGAGGGAAGGCTTGAAGCGTCAAACCGGGAGATCCGATCGATTCCAGATCTTCCGGCCATCAGGGCCTCCCAGTTTTTTTCGACTCCGGTTCCCAGCGCGGAAATTACCCCTACTCCCGTGACCACAACCCGGCGCATATACGCCCTCCTTTCCATCACGAACCGTTTTTTCCTACCAAATCAAACAACAGACCCCAGATCCGTTTCACGGGGAATCTGGGGTCCGCAAGACTATCCGACCAGAAGCGAAGCCATCCGGCACATGTTACGCATGTTCGCTGATATAGTCGATAGCATCCTGAACTGTCCGTACCTTCTCCGCGTCTTCATCCGGGATCTCGATCTCGAACTCTTCCTCCAAAGCCATCACCAGTTCAACCGTATCCAGCGAATCGGCGCCCAGATCATCCATAAAGGATGCCTCTTCCGTTACCTGATCCTCTTCTACCCCAAGCTGATCCGCCACCAGCTGTTTCACACGTTCGGCAATTGAAGCCATGTTCAAAACCTCCTTGTTAGTATTTTCTTTTCGTTTTTTCCGTTGTTGCTCTTTTTCTACATATGCATGCCGCCATTCACTTCCAGCACCTGACCGGTGATGTAACCGGCGCCTTCTCCAGCCAGAAACACCACTGACCGCATCACATCCTCCGGCTGGCCCAAACGCTCCAATGGAATCATCGCAAGCAGACCATCCCGGACCTTTTCCGGAAGATCCCTGGTCATGGCCGTTTCAATGAATCCCGGCGCGACCGCATTAACCGTGATTTGGCGACGTGCCAACTCCCGCGCACACGAGCGGGTCAAACCTATCAGACCGGCCTTGCTTGCGCAGTAGTTCGCCTGGCCGGCATTGCCCATCTGGGCCACCACCGATGAAATATTGACTATCCTTCCATATTTTCGTTTTGACATGATCCGCGCCGCTTCCCGGATACACAAAAATGCGCCCTTCAAATTGACATTGAGCACATCATCCCAATCCTCGTCACGCATGCGGATCAGCAGGCCATCCCGCGTAATGCCCGCGTTGTTGACCAAAATATCAAGGCCGCCGAACTGTTCCATGACCGATGCAAACAGAGACTTGACCTGGTCGGCATCGGCAACATTCGTCGCAAAGGCCTGTGCCTGACCACCAGCCGCGCGGATGGAAGCCGCTGTCTGTTCAGCATTTTCCAGGTTGATATCCACCACCGCTACAGCAGCGCCCAGCCTTCCCATCTCTATCGCAATGCTCGCGCCAATGCCCTGCCCGGCGCCTGTCACCAAAGCAATCTTTCCTTTCGGCATACCCTCTTTTCGCCCCTCTTTTCAGTTTCTTCCCGTTCGAGCGTTTCTTTATTTTCCTACCAACGAATCAGCGCCGCCCCCCATGCCAGGCCACTGCCAAAGGCGCACAGCAGGAGCACATCTCCAGAAGCAAATTTCTGCTGGCGATTTGCTTCGTCCAGCATGATGGGAATGGAGGCTGCCGAAGTATTCGCCACCCGGTCTATATTTACCAGAAACTTTTCGGCCGGCATACCCAGACGTTTGCCCACCGCGTCGATAATACGCCTGTTGGCCTGATGCGGAATAACCCATGTGATCTCGTCGATCCCCATATGGTTGGCCGCAAGCGCCTCCAACGTAATATTTGCCAATTCCGACACCGCCACCTTGAAGGTTTTGTTGCCGCACATACGCAAAAAACGCCCGCCTTCCAGCTTGACCCCGGAGCAGGGATGACGACCTTCTTCTCCCGGATAATAAATCAAATCCCACAGAGCGCCATCAGAACGCAGATGGGTGGAGAAAACGCCATGCCCTTCCTCTTCGTCACTGACCAGCACCGCCGCTCCTGCACCATCCCCGAACAGAATGGCCACACTTCGATCCGTCCAGTCAAGCGTCCGGGTCAAAGCGTCAACCCCTATCACCAACGAGCGTTTGACCCTGCCACATTGATGGTAGGCCAACGCATTGGAAAGCGCAAACACAAACCCGCTGCACACCGCCCGCACATCGTAGGCAAAGGCCCGGGAAGCTCCCAGATTCCCCTGCACCAGACAGGCCACCGCCGGAAACTCCACATCACCGGTCACCGTGCCCACGACAATCAGATCCAGATCCTGCGCCTTGATGCCGGCCATGGACAAGGCCCGTTGCGCCGCATACGTGGCCATGTTCGAAACCGTTTCCTGCTCACCGATGACATGTCTCTGACGAATCCCCGTGCGGGAAACGATCCATTCATCGGACGTATCCAGCACTTTTTCCAAATCGGCATTCGTCACCGTCTTTTTCGGAAGCCAGGAACCGGTGCCAACAATTTTCGCAGTTATCACAAGCCATCCTCTCTCTTCATTCAGGTGTGCATCGGATGGTTTTTAATCTGGACAAGCAATTTTTCATTGATCTGGTTGGTAACATACTCCCGGGCCGTAAATATTGCATTCATAATGGCCTTGGAGGAAGAACCGCCATGACAGATCATGGCAATACCATCGATTCCCAACAACGGAGCTCCTCCAACCTCCGAATAATCCACCTTCTTCTTGAAAGCCGCAAAGGCCGGACGGGCAAGCAGATAACCAAGCCGCCCGAGAAACCGGCTTTTGATTTCCTCGCGCAACAACCGGCTGACGCATTCCGCCAGGCCCTCGCAGGTCTTCAGCACCACGTTGCCCACAAAACCATCACACACCACGACATCCGCACCGCCGTCAAAAATATCCCGCCCCTCAATGTAGCCTTTGTAGTTGAAAGGGGCATCCTTCAGCAGAAGATGCGCCTCGCGGGTCAATTCAACGCCCTTGGATTCTTCGGAACCATTGGAGAGCAAACCCACCACCGGGTCTTTCTTCTTCATCAGATGACGGGCAAACAGATCACCCATAAAGGCAAATTGCGCCAGCTGATGCGGCTTGCAATCCACCGTGCCTCCCACATCAAGGATGAGCGTCCGGCCTCTGCGACTGGGAAAAATCGTCGCAATGGCCGGTCGATCTATCCCCGGCAGACGTTTCAGAATAAACATGCCCGCTGCCAGCGTCGCGCCGGAATTGCCGGCGCTGACCACCGCCTGGGCCTCACCCCTTTTCACCAGCTCAAATGCCACACGAATGGAGGAATCTTTCTTGCGCCGCACAGCATCCGCAGGATGATCGTTCATCGTCACAATCTCCGAAGCATGCTGCACCCGGATATCCAGCCCCCGGATATTGTAACGCTTCAGATTTTCCTGGATCCGCTCGGAATCCCCGATCAGAATGATCGGGATCCCCCACTTTCCGGCCGCATCCACTGCTCCCTTTACCTCAATGTCGGGAGCATTGTCCGACCCCATGGCATCCACAGCGACAACAATGCGATCTTTCAAAGGAATGTCCTTTTATTTCTTCGCTTCTTCAGTTTGAATAACGGTCTTGCCCTTGTAGGTCCCGCACACTTCACAGACCCGATGAGGCAGTTTGGGCTCTTTGCACTGGGGACACAGGGAAATGCCGGGTACCGGCAAACCGTCATGGGCACGCCGCATATCACGTTTGGATTTGGAAGTCTTTTTCTTTGGAACAGCCATGATTTTTCTTCTCCTTCATCTCTCTATCGTTTTCAAAAGCGCAACGTTTCCAAATTGTTGCAGATTATCTGTCATTTTGGGGAGTCATTCGGGGATCTTCAGCCCGGACAGCGCCTTCCAGCGGGGATCCACCACCTTTTCCTCGCAGGTGCAGCTTTCCACGTTGCGATCCGCTCCGCATACCGGACACAGGCCCTGGCAATCCTCCCGGCACAACGGACGGACCGGCAAGGCCATGATCACCTGCTCCTGAACAGCCTCGCACAGATCCAGTTCCTCACCGGTAAACGGTATCATGCCCGCTTCCTCGGCGGCCATCTCCCGTTCCTCCTGCATCTCCTCGTCAGTATCGTCCTCCATCCTGACAAACACCAGCGAAAACGCTGTCTTCAGAGGAAAAACAAACTCCTTCAGGCAACGGCCGCATTTCAAGCTCAGACGCGCTTCCACCTGCCCCTTAAGGTTGCAGGTATGATCACTGCTGCAGCACACCATCGCCTGAATCCGTACCGGGGAAGAGAAAACCACTTCACCCTGCTGCTCCATGTCCGCCAGTACCGGAAAAATGTCCGCCTTCTCCTCGAAGACAAACTCCTTTTCCGCGTTTCCCAACACTCTGAGAGGAATAGTTAAAATATTATTTTTTCGCATGAGGAACTTCTGGGTAATGCAAGCGTCTGAACTCGCCCAAAATAAAAGCGCCTGACAACGGCGCAGTTTCAATCATTCATTCCGTTTATATTATCCATATTGAATTTGCAAGACAAAATAATCCAGAATTCATCTTCCGTCCTGTTTATCCCCTTGCCCACCCAACGGCTCAAAGCCTTAAATGCCCATATCTTCAAAAGAACACCATCTTATCCACAAAATTTGTTGACAACCTGTTCAAAAACTTGTGCAAAAATTGCCGGGACTTTGTTTTGAAAAGATTTTTTAACACTCTGCCTAAATATTAATCTTTTAAAAAATCATTTTATAACAACAAGTTAGATTGTCACCTTCATTTCTTTCCATTCTTTGCCCTCCGCTTCTTGTCACGCTGCTGCACATGTAGCCCATATCTTAAGGCATTTTTCTTCACAACCGCCCGCAAACCAGGTGGCAAGGTCACATGACTCAAGATTTTCGCGAACGGCCCCGCAGCTTCCTGCCCAGCCAGACAAAGGCCTCCCGCGTGCGGGATATTCTGCAGCACCAGCAGCCGGCGGCAAAAACCACCATGCCAGTCACAACCGCTCCGCCCAGAATCACCAGCTTGAAAGCGCCGCCTCCCGCATATTCCCAGCTGCCAGCCAAAAGAACCCACCAAACCACCGCCGCCATCACGGCCGTCACCGGCAGCAGCAACCACAGTTCGCGCACAAAATTGAAAAATCCCAAAGGTCCCAAAACCTTTTCCAATGCACGCCACAACAGCAGGGCATTGGCAGCGGCGGCAAGCGTTCCGGCAGCCGCAAGGCCAACATGTCCCCAGCCCCACATAAGCACCAGACCGCATCCGATGTTGATCAACAAGGTCCAAAACGAAATCCGTACCGGCGTTTTTGTATCCTTGAGCGCATAGAAGACCGGCGCCAAAATCCGGCTGACACCGACAAAAATCAGTCCCGGCGCGTAGGCGGCCAGGGCCTTTGCGGCCTG
>JAFZPK010000096.1 GCA_017552515.1 Deltaproteobacteria bacterium
ACTTTTCCAGTTCGTACTCGGCGGGCGTAGCCGACACGTAAACCGTCTGGAAGTTCTTGCGCTCGTACTCCTCAAAACGCAGGGGACGGTTGTCCAGCGCGGAGGGCAGACGAAAACCGTACTCGACCAGCGTTTCCTTGCGGGAGCGATCACCGCGGTACATGCCACCCAGCTGGGAGATGGAAATATGGCTCTCGTCAATAAAAAGCAGACCATCATCCGGGAAGTAGTCAAGCAGTGTCGCCGGCGGGACACCGGCTTCACGGCCATCCAGATGACGTGAATAATTCTCGATGCCCTGGCAGTAGCCGGTTTCCAGAAGCATCTCCATGTCAAAGGTCGTGCGTTGCTCCAGCCGCTGCGCCTCCAGTATCTTCCCGGCGGCGTGCAGTTCGGCCAGACGCTCCGCCAGTTCCTCCCGGATCCGCCGCACGGCGTTTTCCAGCGCGGGACGGCCCGCGACATAATGACTGGCCGGGAAAATTGCAGTCTGTGGCAATTCCCCGATCACGGCGGCGCGAATCGGATCAATTTCGCGGATCGCCTCCACCTCGTCGCCCCAAAATTCGACGCGCAGGGCACGCTTTTCTTCATAGGCGGGGAAAATCTCCACACAGTCCCCCCGCACCCGGAAGGTGCCGCGATGAAAGTCGATGTCGTTGCGGGAATATTGAATCTCCACCAGCCGCCGCAACAGATCGTCACGTTCCAGCGTCATTCCCGGCTTCAGGGAGATCAGCATGCCGAAATAGGCCTCCGGCGATCCCAGACCGTAGATACAGGACACCGAAGCGACGATCACCACATCGCGCCGGGTCAGCAGGCTGCGGGTGGCGCTGTGACGCAACTTGTCGATCTCGTCGTTAATCGCCGAATCCTTCTCGATAAAGGTATCGGTAACCGGAATATAGGCTTCCGGCTGGTAATAGTCGTAATAGGAAACAAAGTACTCCACCGCGTTTTCGGGAAAGAGTTCCTTAAACTCGCCGTAGAGCTGGGCCGCCAGCGTCTTGTTGGGCGCCAGCACCAGCGCGGGGCGTCCCATCTGCGCGATGACATTGGCCATGGTGAAGGTCTTGCCGGAACCGGTCACGCCCAGCAGTACCTGATGCCGCAGGCCCTGGCGCAGATTGGCCACCAAACCACGAATCGCTTCCGGCTGATCGCCGCTGGGGCTAAAAGCCGAAGACAGAACAAATTGCGCCATGGTCTTTCCTTTCGGCGAGAGACAAAAAAGGCAACCTGCCCGGGGGAAGGTTGCCGGAATTTCACAACTTCTGCTACTTGCGTCTCCAGGTTGTCCCCTGTGGAGAATCGAGCAGGACGATGCCCTTTTCGGCCAGTTCGTCGCGAATTGCGTCCGCCCGGGCAAAATCACGGTTTTTGCGCGCCAGGCGCCGTTCCTCGATGAGCCCCTCTATTGCCGCCTCATCCAGCCCGCTTTCCGCAAGACCGGACTGCCGGATCCGGCCCAGCCAGGTGTTGGGGTCCTCCTGGAACAGCCCCAGCACCGTCCCAATGCCAAGGATCTGTTCGCGCGCCTGCATCAAACGCTCCCACCAGACACGGCTCTCCGTGACGCGTTTCTCCGCAAGAGCCCGGTTTATCGCCCGCACCGCCTCGAACAGATGTCCCAGTGCCTGCGCCGTGTTGAAATCGTCATCAAGCGCCGCACGGAAATTCTCCTGCAGGGCGCTTACCGGAGCCCAACCCGGATCCTCCGCAGCATCTCCGTTCTTTTCCTTCCCCGGTTCTTCCAGTTCATCCAGTGCCTTAAGCGTCTCGTAGACACGTTCCAGACCATGGCGGGCATCTTCCAGATTCTTGTCCGAGAAATCGATAGGAGAACGGTAATGGGAAGAAAGGATGAAGAAGCGCAAGGTTTCGGCATCACATTTTTCCAGCACTTCCCGCACCGTAAAGAAATTGCCCAGCGATTTGCTCATCTTTTCCTGATTGATGTTGACAAAGCCGTTGTGCAGCCAGTAGCGGGCAAAAGGCTTGCCGGTCGCGCATTCGCTCTGGGCAATTTCGTTTTCGTGATGCGGAAAGACCAGATCTTTACCACCGCCGTGAATATCGATGCTTTCACCCAAATAGCGCATGCTCATGGCGGAACATTCGATATGCCAGCCCGGGCGGCCCGCTCCCCAGGGCGACTCCCAGCTTGGTTCTCCCGGTTTGGCCGCTTTCCAGAGCGCAAAGTCCATGGGATTGCGTTTCTTCTCGCCAGGGGCGATACGGGCTCCGGCGATCATTTCCTCCATGTTGCGCTTGCTGAGCTTAAGGTACGCAGGGCAGCGCTCCACCGCAAAATAGACATCCCCTTCCGCCGCGTAGGCCATGCCCTTTTCCACCAGCTTTTCCACCAGCGCGATGATCTGCGGGATATTTTCGGTCGCGCGCGGTTCAAAAGAGGGTTTTTCACATTTGAGCCGTTCCATATCCTCGGAAAAAGCCTGCATAAAGCGTCCGGCCAGTTCGGCGCAGTCCACACCCAGTTCCTGAGCACGCCGGATGATCTTGTCATCAATATCGGTAAAGTTACGGACATAGATAACTTCATTGCCCAGCCAGCGCAGGTAACGGGCAATGACATCAAAAACCACGTTGGCCCGGGCATGGCCGATATGGCAGTAATCATAGGCGGTAATTCCGCAAACGTAGAGCCGCACCTTGCCCGGCTCCACCGGCTGGAAATCTTCCTTGCATCCCGACATCGTATTGTAAACCCGCAACGTCATGCTTTTTCTCCTCTTCTTTGGAACTTCTCAAATTAGTAATGAAGTGGGAAAGTGCTCAACCGTGCTCCTTGATACTTTCCAGCAGGGCTACCGCCTGCGCGGCAATCCCTTCCTCACGCCCGGCAAAACCCAAATGCTCCGTGGTCGTCGCCTTGACATTGACCTGTGCTTCTTCAATACCGCAGCAGCAGGCGATATTGGCCCGCATCCGCGGGATATGGGGCGCAAGTTTCGGACGTTGGGCGACAACGGTGGCATCAATGTTGCCAATGCGCCAGGCAGCCTGTGAAAGAAGTGTCACCGTACGCTCCAGCAGCTTCAGGCTGGAAATCCCCTTGAAGGCCGGATCGCTGTCGGGAAAATGCTGGCCAATATCACCCAAACCTGCCGCGCCCAAAAGCGCATCACAAATGGCGTGCAGCAACACATCCGCATCGGAATGGCCCAAAAGCCCGGTTTCATGTTCAATCTCCACACCGCCGAGCACCAGCTTGCGTCCCGCAACGAGACGATGCACGTCGTACCCGCATCCTATCCGCATGTGTCACCTTCCCGTTTCAAGCCCCCAGCAAGGCCCGCGCCACAACCAGATCCTCCGGGGTGGTTATCTTGATATTGCGGTAACTGCCCCGCACCATATGCACCTTGTAACCGGCAAGTTCCACCAGCGAGGCATCGTCCGTCGCCCGCACGGCGGTTCGTGCCGCCTGTTCATACGCATCACGCAGCACAGCAGCCCGGAAAGCCTGCGGTGTCTGGGCCAGCCAAAGCCGCTCCCGGGCTGGCGTAGAACAGATTGTCCCCTCGCATACTTCCTTGACCGTATCCTTGACCGGCACACCCACCACCGCAGCACCATACGCCGTAGCTGCCTCAATCGCGCCGGAAAGCGTATCCGCGGAAAGAAAAGGCCGTACGCCGTCGTGAATCACCACAATGTCATCCGGTTGCGCCATACACGCCGCCAGCCCATTGGCCACGGAATCCTGACGCTCGGCGCCGCCGGCCACCACCTGAACCACCTTGGTCAGATGATACGCTGTCACTATTTCTTTCTGGCAAAAAGCTCTTTCATCGTGGGGAACAACCAAAAAGATCTGATCGACAAGCGGATGACGCTGAAAAACATCCAAAGTACGCACCACAATCGGCACGCCATCCAGCAGCAAATACTGTTTTTTCAGCGTGGCATCCAGCCGGCGTCCACAACCGGCTGCGGGAACAATCGCGATAACCATTAAAAATCCTGTCAAGAGCTCCAAGACAAGGTTCAAAAAGTTCAAAAAACGTTTCGGGAATGAGCCAACAGACTTTCTATTTCCGTTGTCATCTCCTCTTCCGGGCAGCCGTGGGCATAGGCCAGCTCCTGTATAACCAGTTTTCGCGCCTGCTCCAGATACTTCTTTTCCCCATAGGAGAGATCCTTGTTCTCCTTCAGGAAGCAGAGCTCGCGCAACACCAGGGCCACCTCTCTCAAATTGCCCGAACGAATTTTGTCCTGATAGATCTTCTGGCGCCGGCTCCAGGAGGGCAGCGGTCCGTCCAGATGATACTCGTTCCGGAAAAGGTCCATCACCTCGGCAATCTGGCTGGAATCGACCAGATCGCGCATCCCGACAGATTCAACATTGGCAACCGGCAGTATAATGGTCATGTCGGTATTGACAATCCGCAAGATGTAAAAATCGCTCTTTGTCCCGGAAATTTCCCTGGATTCAATAGACTCAATCTCCACAAGCCCTTGCGCCGGATAAACCGCCTTGTCGCCGATCTTGAACATCACCCCACCTCCACTGCCATGCTGCCCACTTTGAAGGAACATGGAAGGAACTTCAAACCTTCACCTCAAGAGTCTCCCCTTATCCCTATCCGCCTCCATCCAGAAGAAGGAGAAAGGCTGCTCTATCCAAACAATTCTTTCACCTTGTCGAAAAAGCTTTTGCGCAATGGATGATGACAGGCCTCTCCATCATTGCCGGTGTCCTTGTTAAACTCCTCCAGCAATTCGCGCTGCCGCTCGGTGAGTTTGGTAGGCGTTTCCACCCGCACCACCACCAGCTGATCCCCCTTGCCATATCCGCGCAGACTGGCCACGCCGCGGCCGGCAAGCTTGATAACCGTCCCCGACTGGGTACCGGCGGAAATTTTCATCTTTTCCTTCCCGTTCAGAGTCGGCACCTCGATTTCACAGCCCAAGGCCGCCTGGGGGAAAGAAACCGGCACCTCGCAGATGATATCCTGGCCCTCCCGCTGAAAAATGGCATGCTTTTCCACCGTGATCTCCACATAGAGATCTCCCGGCGGTCCACCCTGAATCCCCGCCTCCCCTTTGCCGCTTAAACGCATACGGGTATTGTTTTCGATGCCTGCGGGAATCTTGAAGGAAATGCTTTTCTTGACCTTTTCCTGGCCGCTTCCGTGACAGGTCGGGCAGGGCTTCTCAATAATCTCGCCCTGGCCGTGACAGGCGGAACAGGGACGAGTCACCGAAAAGAATCCCTGCTGGAAACGCATTTGACCGGAGCCGTGGCAGGTGGGGCAGGTCTTGGGCTTGCTTCCCGGCGCCGCGCCCGAACCGCCACAGGCCGAACAGGCGACATGCCGCGGCACCTGGATAGTGGTATCCGTGCCAAAAACCGCATCCTCGAAAGAAATGGTCAGATGATAACTGAGATCGTTGCCGCGGCGGCCACGCCGGCCGCCGCCGCGTCCACCGAAAATATCCCCGAAAATGTCTCCAAAGATGTCTTCGAAAGAGCCGGAAAAACCGCCGCCCGAGAAACCGCCGCCATTTTCCAGCCCCGCATGGCCGAACTGATCATAGGTGGCCCGCTTTTGGGGATCGGAAAGCACCGCATAGGCTTCCGAGAGTTCCTTGAATTTTTCTTCCGCTTCCTTGTCTCCAGGATTCCGGTCCGGATGAACCTTGAGCGCCAGTTTGCGGTACGCCTTCTTGATTTCGTTCTCCCCGGCGTTGCGATCGACGCCCAGGACTTCATAATAATCACGTTTTTCCATAACCCGTTTTCCGGTCCAACCCCAAAATTTTATGTCCGCAAAGAATCCGACAATCCTTTTTTAATACCATTTTTGGAGCCGTTTTTGCGCCGTTTTCCTCAAAAAAAAACGAGTGCAGAAAGGATAAATCGCTTTCTGCACCCGTTTCTGTCCTCATTTCTCGGGGATTATTTCTTGTTGTCGTCCATTTCCTCGAACTCGGCGTCCACCACTTCCGGGCCGCCGTCACTTCCCTTGCCGGCGGATGCCCCGGCGCCTGCCGCGCCCGCAGCGCCGCCAGGATTCTGCTGCGCCTGCGAATACAGGATCTCCGCCAGCTTGTGCGAACAGTTGGCCAGTTCCTCCGTCTTCTTGCGCATATCCTCGGCGTCTTCACCCTCCATGGCCTTCTTCAGATCGGCCAGCGCAGTCTCGATTCTGCCGCGGTCGCTGGCATCGATCTTGTCGCCATGCTCCTTCAGCGCCTTCTCCGTGGTGTAGTACAGTCCGTCGGCCTGATTGCGCGCTTCGATCACTTCCTTCTTCTTCTTGTCTTCGGACGAATGCGCTTCGGCGTCTTTCACCATCCGGTTGATTTCCTCTTCCGACAAACCGGAGGAAGCGGTGATGCGGATCGACTGCTCTTTGCCCGTTCCCAGATCCTTGGCGCTTACATGCAGAATGCCGTTGGCATCGATATCAAAGGTTACCTCGATCTGCGGCATGCCGCGCGGCGCCGGAGGAATGCCCATCAACTCGAAACGCCCGATCGTCTTGTTGTCGGCCGCCATCTCGCGCTCGCCCTGCAGTACATGCACGGAAACCGCCGGCTGATTGTCCGCCGCAGTGGAGAAGATCTGGCTCTTCTTGCTCGGGATCGTCGTATTCTTCTCAATGAGCTTGGTCATCACGCCGCCCAGGGTCTCGATGCCCAAAGACAACGGCGTCACATCCAGCAACAAAACATCCTTGACCTCACCCTTGAGCACGCCGCCCTGAATTGCCGCGCCAACTGCCACCACCTCGTCCGGGTTGACACCCTTGTTCGGCTTCTTGCCAAAGATCTCCTCGACCCGTTTCTGAACTGCCGGCATACGGGTCATACCACCAACCAAAATAACCTCGTCCAGGTCGGATGCGACCATACCGGCATCCTTCAGGGCGGTGCGGCACGGTACTTCCAAACGCTTCAGCAGATCTTCGCAGATGCTCTCCAGCTTGGACCTGGTCAGCTTGACGTTCAGATGCTTCGGTCCGCTCTGATCGGCGGTGATAAACGGCAGATTGACATCGGTCTCCATGGAGGAGGAAAGTTCGCATTTCGCCTTTTCCGCCGCCTCTTTCAAACGCTGCAGGGCCATTTTATCCTTGCGGATATCGATTCCCTGCTCCTTCTTGAACTCGTCGGCCACATAGTCGATGATGCGCAGATCGAAATCCTCGCCGCCCAGGAACGTATCGCCGTTGGTCGACTTGACCTCAAATACGCCGTCACCCAGCTCCAGAATGGAAACATCGAAGGTGCCGCCGCCCAGGTCGAAGACACCTATTTTCTGCTCATCCTTCTGGGCGCCCTTCTTCTCCAGGCCGTAGGCCAAAGACGCTGCCGTCGGCTCATTGATGATCCGCAGCACGTTGAGGCCCGCAATCTTGCCGGCATCCTTGGTG
>JAFZPK010000097.1 GCA_017552515.1 Deltaproteobacteria bacterium
ATAAATGACGTAGGCCAGATCGCCTTCCTCAATCGCGAGATGAAGATTGGTCTCATCATCTGCGGAACCGGTTTCATCCGGCACAAGTAGCCTGAAATCCTCGAAACGTCCGCAGGTGGCCCTGTCGGCAATAACGCCTGCCGCTCCGGCATCGCGCAGCATCAAATGCAGTCTTTCCACCGGAAGCAAAGGATCCAACGGCAGATAGGCGCAGCCAGCCTTGAGCACGCCCAAAAGCGCCGCGACCAACTCAAATCCGCGTTCCATGCAGATACCAACGATCCGCTTTTCCCCATGCGAAAGGTGTTCGACAACCTGGTGCGCAATGTGGTTGGCACGTGCATTCAACTGCGCGTAACTCAGGTGTACATCATCGGAGAGAAGGGCAGGCGCCTGTGGATGAAGATCAACCTGCGCCTCAAAAAGACCGTGAAGCGTACTTCCCTGCGGAATGGGACTTTGCGTCTGATTGAAGCGATCCGTCACCGCCTCGTACTCGGCGGCATCCAAAAGCGACAGCTCACACAGCGGCGCATCGGGAGCAGACACGGCAGCCTGAACAAGCTGTGCAAAGTGACGCGTCATCCGTACAGCGGTTGCGCGTTCAAAAAGATCGGTACTGAACTCCAGATGGCCTTCCAGCGTGCCTTTTCCACTCTCTTCCAGACTCAAGGTCAAATCGAATTTGGCACTGTCAAATTCGGGAAAGAGAGGAGTAACGTCCAAGCCGTACAATTCGGGGCAGTCAAAGGTTCTATCCCCCAGCACAAACATGGTTTGAAAAATTGGCGTGTGGCTGGCGCTTCGTTGGGGAGCCAGCTCCTCCACCAGTTTTTCAAAGGGAATTTCCTGATGGGCCTGCATTTCCAGAACCCGCTGACGGGTCTGTGCCAAAAGAGCGTTAAATGTCGCGCTGCTTTCAGCAAAACGATGACGCAGAGGCAGGGTGTTGACAAACAGCCCTACCGTGCGTTCGATTTCCGGCCGCAAACGTCCCGAAACTGTGGAGCCCACCACGATGTCCTCAGCATGGCTGTACTTGTTCAGGAAGAGCGCCCAGAGCGTTTCCAGCACCATAAAGAGGGTCGTCCCTTGAGCCTGGGCCATTCGTTCCAGAGCGGCAGCCGTCTCTTTTTCCAAAACCAGCGGGACACGGTCCCCGTGGTTGCTCAATACTTCCGGACGAACCCGGTCGGTGGGAAGTTCCAAAAGCTGCGGGATATCCGCAAGCTCGCGCCGCCACCAGAGGCTTTCGCCGTTTATTCGCTCTTCGTTGAGCCAGTCGCGTTGCCAGAGGGTAAAATCGATATAGCTGACGGAAGAAACCGGCGAAAGATTGGGCGCACGTCCCGCGCAATGCGCTTCGTAGAGTTCGGAAAGTTCCCTGAAAAGTATGCCGCAGCTCCAGCCATCACAGACCAGATGATGCAGCGTGAGCAGCAACACATGATCCTTCAATCCCAAACGTAAAAGACGCCAGCGCAGCAACGGTCCTTCACAGAGATCAAAACGTATTCCCGCCTCCTGCCGCATCAGGTTCGCCAATTCGGCTTCTGCACAGGGTTCCGGTACAAGGGGCTCAGGTATAAAATCTCGCACTATCTGAAAGGCATGACCGCTTTCATCGGTTTCAACCACGGTGCGCAACGCGGCATGTCGTGCAAAAAGCTGATGCAGTGCGGTTTCCAGAGCGGCAACATTCAGTTCGCCGCGCAGGCGCAAGGCCAACGGGATATTGTTGACGCTGCCGCCGTCCTCAAAGCGATCAAGAAACCAGAGCCGCAACTGGGCATGTGAGAGCGGCGCTCTGGTCAGCTGACTCCCATGTATGGAAGGCAAGGGCGAGGCCTGGGCCAGCATCTGTGCCAAACGGGCCGGCGTGCCCTCGGTAAAGAGGGCGGCAAAGGGCAGTTCCACACCGAATGCGCGGTGGATGGCGGCCTGCAGACGGATGGCCAACAGACTATGTCCGCCCAGACGAACAAAATCGTCATCACGGCCCACCTGTTTAAGTCCCAGGATTTCGGCAAAAAGCATGCACAGGAGTTCTTCTTCAGGCGTGCGCGGCGGTGCAAAATTCCGACTCTTTTCTTCACCGTGCTTCGGCTCCGGCAGGGCGCGGTAGTCGATTTTGCCGCTTGCGGTATGCGGCAACTCATCAAGCCTTACAATAACATTTGGCAGCATGTATTCCGGCAAGGTCTGCGCCAGCTGCTTCCGCAGGCTTTCCGGATCCATTGCGCCGCTTACCCAGGCCCCCAGTCGATCACCATCCACGCCATACAGGCGCACGGCGGCCGCCGTTACACCCATGCAACGCAACAGGGCCGCTTCAATCTCTTCTGTTTCGATGCGCAAGCCCCGCAGTTTGACCTGCCGGTCGATTCTCCCCAAAAATTCCAGCTCGCCGTTTTCCGTCCAGCGCGCCAGATCGCCACTGCAGTAGAGACGCTCGTTCTGCCACTCGACAAAGTGTCGTGCGGTCAGTTCCGGGCGATGAAGATAGCCGCGCGCCACCTGCACCCCTGCAATACACAGCTCTCCTGGAAGGAAGGGCAATTGCAGGCCCTTATGGCGATCCAGCAGATAGATACGGGTATTCGCTACCGGTTTGCCAATTGGAATGGGCAGGAGGGCTGGTGTGGGTACAGTATGCCAGGAAGCATCCACCGTGGTTTCGGTGGGGCCGTAGAGGTTGTGTATCTGACCGGAAAAACCGGGTTGTTCCCGGATTTTGGCCACCAAATCGCCACTGAGGGTTTCCCCTCCGCAGAAGAGATGCCGTACCGAGGCCAGTTCGTCCTTTTCGGTGACCCGCAGCACCTCGCGGAGCAACGAAGGCACAAACTGCACGATATTAACCCGATGACGAGCGATGGTTTGGGCGATGACAAACGGCTGTTTTTCGCCCTGAGGCTCCAGCAGCACCAAGTGCGCACCAGAACGCATCCACCAGAAAAGTTCCCAAATGGAAGCATCAAAGCCGATGGGCGTCTTTTGCAGCACAACATCATCGGGATTGCCCTTGAAAACGCACTGGAACCATTCAATCTGATTGGCCAACGCGCCATGTTCAATAACAACGCCCTTGGGCTGCCCCGTGGATCCGGAAGTATAGATGATGTAGGCCGGATCGGAAGGAAGTGTTTCATGGGAGGAAGAGGACAACTCGGCTGCTTCATGGGGAAGGGTGCTCAAGTCAAGCAGAGGCAGAGCGTTTTCCTTTTCTTCAAAGATCCGATTGTACTGCTCCCTTGAAGCGATGAGTCCCGCAGCCTGCGCATCTTTCAGCATAAAGGCAAGACGGGCAGGCGGTAGATCCGGATCAAGCGGCAAATAAACGCCGCCAGCCTTGAGTACGCCCAAAAGCGCTGCCACCAGATCCGTTTCACGCGGCAGACAAATACCCACTGCCCGGCCTTGCACACCATCTTTCCAGGCGCACAGGCTCCGGGCAATCTGGTCGGCACGGCGTTTTAATGCACCGTAGGAGATCTCCCCCCGGACATCCGTCAGAACACTACGCTCCGGATCTTGCACCGCATGTTCCTCGAACCAGCTGTGCAACGGCCGAAACGGAGGAAAAGGCATATCGGTTGCGATGCCGCATTGCAAAAAGGCACGATCGATATCGTCGGCCGCAAGCAGCGTATACAAAGGCCGATCCGCGTTATCTGGAACCGCTTTCAGTATTTGCAGCAAATGCCGCGTCATCTGCCGGGCAAAATTTTCGCTGTACCGGCTGCCGTCGTAGGTCAAGCGGCAATGCACCGCATCGGGGCGTTCATCGTACTCCAGCAACAGCTCCGCAGCCAGCCCCACCGGTGGCGGTGTCAGTGCCCGCACCGAGCAGCCAGCAAGAGGGAAGGGATAGGTGGTGCGCAGCGCCGTTTCGGCAATTCCCACATTGAGTACCGCCCCGCCAGCTTTTCCGTGACGACGCAGATATTCGACAATATCCGCCAGCATCGGCTTCTGATGAGGACGGCAGATGCGGCGATCGGCGGTCATCTGGGCCAAAAGCGCGGTAAAGGTCACCTCATCGCCGCAGCGCGCCAAAATGGGCAAATTGTTAATGAATGGCCCCAGCAGATGGGAAAAGCGCGGCGGCCGCAGGTTGACCGGATAATTTATGGGAATGATTTCCTGATCGCTGTAACGGTTCAGCAGAGTTGCCCAAGCGGCAGTGAGCAACCAAAAGGGGGTGCTTTTATGCTTCCGGGCGAAATGGTTCAACCGTTCGCGCAAGACTCCTTCAATTTCAAAATAGAGAGTTTTGAAGCCTTCCGGACCGTGGGTATGGGGAAGGGCAACGGTAAGGGGCGCATCCCCCAAATAGTTGTGCCAAAACTGAAAATCATCATTGGAATCAAACTGTTGAGCTTGTTCCATCTCAATGTAGTCGGCGTAGGAATCCGCCTGAACAACAGGAGGTTGAGCTCCCGATATCAGTGCATTGTAGGCGGCTGCCCACTGCGGAAGTAACGGCTCCAGCGTAACGCCGTCGGTAAGAATATGATGCACTACAAACAACAGCAAAAAATCATTCGGCCCGCGTTGTATCAGAGCGGTCCGGTGCGGCGGCTCGGAGGCCAAATGAAAGGGACGCAGCACAAATTCCCGGGAAAAAGCCTCAATGGCGGCCTCATTATCCAAATGAACCACCTCGAACGGCGGATCCGCGCTTTCCTCAAGGACAAGGCTTAAAACGCCTTCAACTTCCGGGAATCGGGCCCTCATGGAATCATGCGTGGCCATAATGGCGCTCAAGGCTTGCCGCAAAACGGCAACATCCAGTGGACCTCGAATTTCATACAGAATGGGAAAATTATTGAAAGGCTTACCGGCGAGAAGTTTGTCTTCGAGGATAAACTTGGCCTGAAAACGCGAAATGTTCATGGCAGCTTTGGCTCCACTACAGGTGACATGGTCTGAGCGAGCATCACGACATGCTCAAAAAAAATGTTCTCTGTATTTTAGGATGTGGGAGCCCATGGAATCAAGTTAATGCGCAAAACGTCACGTGCCACGAGAAATGGGAAAAATGGAAAAACGTTTTCTTTAGTTTACATAATATCAATTATCCGGCATAAAAAAACCGCCCGAAGGGCGGCAAAATGTGTCTTCTTTAGCTATAGCTCAGCAACAATCCCTGGCTCACTTTCAACCAGCCGTCCAGTGTGACAAACAACAGCAATTTGAACGGCAGAGAAATCGTCATCGGCGAAACCATCATCATTCCCATGGC
>JAFZPK010000098.1 GCA_017552515.1 Deltaproteobacteria bacterium
CCCTTTGGCCAAGCCGCCGATCGCCGGATTGCAGGACATCTGCGCTATATGGTCGAGGTGCATGGTCAAAAGCAGCGTTGAACAACCCATCCGGGCCGCGGCCAGCGCCGCCTCGCAGCCGGCGTGCCCCGCTCCGATCACAATGACGTCGTACTTTTCCGGATAGGTTCTGCTGGTATCCTTGGTCATGATGAATCCTTAAAACTCTTTTTTCCCCAAAATGTTCTTTACCATGTTTTTTTACGATCGATTTTTTTTGGGGCTGTTTTTCTTTTTCTAGCGCCACATCTGCAGCCAGGCAAGCAAAGCCGAAAACAGCCGCTTGAACGGAGACCTGGAAACTGGCAGCGGAGGCTGCAGGAGCCGGTACTGCACCACATCTTCCGGCAGGCAGAAACTTCTGGTGGGCCAGTCGTAGTAGGTGGGATAGAGCAGCAAGGTGCCCGCAACCAGCTCGTCCAGGATCAGCCACGCACTGCGCCGGGCGAAGAAGGGCAGGCCGGGATCCGCAAAATCTTTGGTGAGGCCCCAGCCCGCGTAGAAGGGGCCACCGTAGGTGCAGACCTCAAGCCCTCGCAGCAGTGCCTCGAAACCGGAAAGCGAAGTCAGCGTGTGGACTTCATCCACGCGGGAAAGCAAAACGCCCATATGAATGTCCCGTACCACCTCGTCGGCGAGGGAGCGCATCTTTTGCCCGTCCATTTTCCCCTTGCGGTTGCCGGATTCCACGTCGGGATGGGGCTTGTAGACGATGAAAGCGTCGGGATTGTGCGCCCGCACCGTCTGCAGCAGCTCAAGGTTGCTGGAGATGCCGCACCCGCCCTTGCGCACCGATGCGTCATCCTCCACCTGTCCCGGTACCAGCAGAATCCGGCGATCCTTGGGCCAATGCGTGGTTGCGATGTGATTTTCGCCCACGTTGTACTTGGTAATACCCGTTTGGACAATGGTTTGCCGCAAGATTTTGGCGCGCGCGCAGAGTTCGCCATGGTCGGGACGCCGGCGGATATTGTTCAGGATGTGCTCCAGATCGCTGGGGCGTTCGGGATCGTAGTAGATGCCACTGCGGTCAAGCGTCAACGAATAGGGAAGCTTGAAGTTGGAGCCCAGGCCCACGGAGCGGATGAAGCCGTCTTCCATGCGGGCGAAGGGACGTCCCTGCTTTCGGCAACGCTGCTCCAGGGAATCGTCCGGGCACTGGGGGGACCAGGCGACCACGTCGCCTCCGTGCCGCACGGCGCAGGCCAGGGCACGCTCCTGACCGTGAAAGTGCCGGAAGAAGCGAAAGGAAGCGTCCGTACTCTGCAGGCAGGCCCGCGCATGCGGATGCTTCCAGCCAAAAAAGCCGTAACAGGCATGCAGGCCGCGGTTGGCCTCGTTTTTTTCGCGCTGGAGCGCCAGCCGCCGGATAACGTTGTGGATGTCGCAGCGTTCTCCGGAAACCGGATTGATGTAGCGGGGATAAAGAATATAGGCTGCCGCGAACAACTCCTCCAGCGTGCGCCGGTGTACGCGGCGCGGACAGGAAAGCGCGTCGGTGGTCAGGCCCCAGCCGGCGTAGAACGGCATTCCGAAGCAGTAGACCGGTTTTGAAAGCAGAAGGGCCTCCATGCCCATCTGGGAGGTGACGCAGAAGACGGCGTCCGCCTGCGCCAGCAGCGACAGCGGGGCCACATCGCGGGCAATAAGCGTCACATCGCCTGGAAGATGATCGTACAGATAGCCGCGCTTGAAACCCGCCAGCGTATCGGGGTGGGTTTTCACAAAGAGACGTCCGTGCGGAAAACGGCTCCGGGCCTCTTCCAGCATACGGATGAAACTCTCTTCGCCGGCCTGTCCCAGAGTGACGGAACTGTCGCCGTAGCTCTGATCGATAATGAGCACTCTGGGGGCATCGTCCCTGCCCAGCAGATCCGGGCCCGCCGCGGGAGCATGATTGTACTTGCTCAGGCAAAAGGCTCGGATATCCGTCATGGCCTGACGTGCGCTGGCAAGCAGTTCCGGTGTTTCCCAGCCGCTTCGGTTCAGCAGATTTTCCAGATCCGAGGGCGCGGAGGCATCGTAGTAGATGCCGCTTCTGTCCACGACCAGCGAGAGCGGCGGTGCATGGCGGGCGCCCAGATCCAGCGAGCGCAGGAAACCATCCTCCACCGCAATATAAGGAATGCCTCGCTGTGCCGCATAGCGCCGCGCCTTTTCCGCAGTGGCCTTGTGTCCCCAGCCCACCACCGCATCCGGTGGTGTTTGGGGCGGGCGGAGGCACCAGTGCACCCTTTCTCCCAGGAAGGTTTCCAGATGCGGAATGTGCGATAATGTGCGGGAAAAGGTGATCAGCATGATAGGTCGATATCCAGCAGATGTCCTTCCGTCTTGAAAACGGACAGGCCTCCCAATAAAATAAATTGCTTTTCCCTCCATATACTTTATAAACTACATACAAGGCAATTCACTCTTTCATTCTTTTTTAAAGGAGGTAGAAACGATGGCAGATATGGCAAAATATCAGTGTGCATGTGGTTATGTGTATGATCCGGCAGCAGGCGATGACAACGCGCATATCCCCGCCGGCACCTCATTCGACGATCTTCCCGACAATTGGGTTTGCCCGATATGCGGTCTGGGAAAAGACGGCTTTGTCAAAATGTAATTCCGTTTTCACCGTATGAAATGTAGATGAACTTTTTTGTCCGTATCGGCCCGAAACCCGCGGTAGACACCGCATACATCAAGGTTTCGGGCTTTTTTGTGAACGCGCCTTCGTTTCGTGAAGGCCAGGGCTTGTCCCTTTCATTCTGCGGATTGTGGATAACTCTGTTCATAATGTGGATACTCTGCAATCAATACGGGGGCTTGATACATCGGCAAGGAGCAGTTCTTCGAATAACTCTATGAATTTATTGGATTTTATTAGCAAACGCGGCAGAAAGCCCACGGCTTTGTTCTGTGGACAAGAGCTTTGGGCAAAAAGACAGTGGAGGAGCGGATGCTGACGGTCGCCTGCATCAAACAGGTACCGGATACCACGCAGGTACGCATAGATCCGGAGACCAATGCCTTGATTCGTGAAGGGATTCCCTTCATTATCAACCCCTACGATCTGCATGCGTTGGAAGAAAGCCTGCGTTTTCAGGAACGTTTTGGGCTGCGTTCGGTCGCCCTCTCCATGGGGCCGCTCAATGCCGAGGCGGCGCTGCGGCGGGCCCTGGCGCTGGGTGCCGAAAGCGCGGTGCTGCTTTCGGATCGCTGTTTCGGCGGC
>JAFZPK010000009.1 GCA_017552515.1 Deltaproteobacteria bacterium
GCAGTCCCGGCAGTCCCAGATCCTGTTCGCGGTTGAGCAGCCGGCAGCGCCCGGAGAGGTATTTTGCCGTTTCCAAAAGCAGCATTTGCGCTGCGCCCCGGCAATCGTGCCTGGCCTTTTCGAAGGGCTCGTCAAACATCTCCCCGGCCAGTGGCGCGACCACCGAAAAACCCAGGAGAGCATCGCCGCTGAAAAGCGCGAGACCGTCTACGCCCAGAGGCGTAAAGGCTTCCAGGCAGCGTTCCAGCGCCTCGCCCTCGGAGAGCATCTCCGGATTCGGTTCCGCAGGGCGCCACTGCCGTGCCAATTCCCGGCAGGCCGGCAGCAGCGCCGGTTCCAGCGGCCGTGTCCGGTAGTGGGGAAATTCGCGCCGGAATTGCGCCACGTGGTGACGCAGCGTGGAGAATTTTACCCCCTGCATGTGCGCCAGTTCTTCCACATCATAGATGTATTCCCAGCGTGCCTCTTCCATTGTCTGTACCTCAAAGCTGGTTTGCACGCCGGGCATTGCCGCAAGATTTTCCTCCCGGATCTGGCCAAAGCGTCCTGTAAAACCCTGCCGCCGCAATTCTGCGGAAACCTCCCGTAAATCCTGCAGCGTCGGTTCTCCCGCCACCAACAGTTCATCGGAGCATTTGAGATGGAACCAGAGCTTCCCGTTGTACTCCTGCCAATGGATGCCACAGGACTGTCCCCAGGCGTAGAGATTGACAAAGCAGAATTCGCAGCTGCGTTCGTCGGAGACCGAAAGAACGGGCTCCAGAATAGCCCGGTCGGAAAGTTGCACCGCCTTGAAATCCGCATAGGAAAACGTTGACATGGAGATCCTTCAAATCCTTTGCTGAAACCGGAAAAGTCCCTGAAAGTTGCCGGATCGCCGTCGCAACCCTGTGCAAACAGTTCCCCCGCTAAAGCTCGGGACGCTGGGGAGGACAGCCGGTTTCCACAAGGCCGATTTCATGTTCCAGAGCTTTGAGCAGTTCTTCCGCATCCCGCGCGCGCAAGGCTGGATATCCCACTTCCACCAGCGCCTGATGCGGATCCAGTGTGCGCAGCATCGCCAGACCGTCATACGCTTCGAGAATGCAGCGCAAATCGCCGATACGTTCCCGCGCTATGACAAACCAGCGCAACTTCCAGAGGCATTCCGCCCCCTTTGTTCCGAAAGATGATGGGGTCATGCCGGGCGCTCCCGTTCGTAGAGAAGCAGCGCCAGAATGGTCTTGGAGTCGCTGATGGCGCCGTTTTTTACCATCGCCAGGGCTTCGTCCCAGGGCACACACACAAGGCGGATAAATTCGTCGTCTTCCGTCTGCTGCCTGTCCTGAGCTGTTACATGGGCCGCAAACAGCTGCACCTGCGCGTCGGTCATGCCGAGCGCGTTGTGAACCCGTCCCAGCGGTTGAAGTTGATCGACCTGGCAGCCGATCTCCTCGCGGAGCTCCCGGCGGGCGCAGTCGGCGGCGGTTTCGCCCGGCTCTACCTTGCCCGCGGGAATTTCCCACACCAGATCCGCAACCGATGGACGGTACTGTTGAATCAGTCCCACCCGCCCATCGGCGAAGAGCGGCAGTACCGCCACCGCTCCCCTGGGAGAATAGTGCACCACGTGATAGCTTGCGCGCCGGCCATCCGGCAGCTCATGCTCTTCAAGGGCAACTGAAAAGCTCCGCCCGGTAAAAGCGGTTTCCCGTTTTATCAGCATGATGATCAAATTCCTTTAAATATGGTTCGTTGTGCGCGGGCCCTAGGTTCCTCCTAAAAGGTGTTGATGCGCCGGATGAACGAATGCAGGAGCCCGTAGCAGCGATGATTGAAGTCGAACATCAGGCGCGGCAGGTCCATCAGATCCAACTGGTCGTTTTCTACCGGCAGAGCCTCGCCCTGACGCAGATGCCCGCTGGCAATGATGTCGTGAAATTCCTCTTCCAAAGTGGCGACCTGCTCGGCGGTAAGCGCCCGGTTGAGCCGCACGATCAGGATGTTGTCCACGAAACGCATTGAGTGATAGACGCGGTAAAAGTCGTCAATTACCTGCACCGCTTCTTGCGGATCGCGCGTCAGCGTAAACAGGCCGAAATCCTGCCCGGAGATCAGCCCCTTGGTGAGCAGTGTGTTTTTCATGAAGGTGAGCAGGTTCTCCCAGTAATCCCCGTTGTCGTCGTCGATGAGTACCACCGGCACCGGCGCCATTTTGCCGGTCTGCACCAGGGTGATCGTTTCCATCACCTCGTCCTGCGTGCCGAAACCACCCGGAAAACCTACCACCGCATGCGCCTCATTGAGGAAGGCCAGTTTGCGGGTGAAGAAGTAACGGTAGACGATGGAGCGGGGATTTTCCTTCATCACCGGGTTGGTTTCCTGCTCGAAGGGCAGCCGGATATTGGCGGCAAAGGAGTTGTCCGCGCCCGCGCCCTCGTTGCCGGCCTGCATAATGCCGCCGCCACCGCCGGTGATGACCATGTAGCCACGCTCTGCCAGCAGCTTGCTGAAGGTGCGGCATTTTTGATAGATGTTTTCCTCGGGAGTGGTGCGCGCCGAACCGAAGATGGTGACCTTCTTGCGGTTTCGGTAGGGGCCGAAGATCTTGTTGGTGTAGCGCATTTCCTGCATGGAGTTGCGCAGCAGCTTGAGATTGGGCGGATAGTCGCTCTCGATGGCGGCCGTCAGCGCGGTAAGAATGATTTCACGGGTGATTTCGGGGTAGTGGGCCCCTGTCTGGGCAATCAGTTCATCAATGCGATCGTCGATAACGCCGTTGACGCGTTCCAATGAAAGTTCCATCAAAAAACCTCCCTGACAAGTGATGAGCATTTATTGCTGGGGGTGCGCAAAAGCCGGTACACCCTTTGCAAACCACAAAAAAACGGGTAGAGTGCAGCATATATACAATGTTTTTGGACAAGTCCCAATCAGAGATTGTCGAGATTTTTATCAACCGAAAAACAAGGAGGAACAAACACCATGGCAGATGAAGGCTCCAAGGGAATGGATCTGCGCAAGGCGATTCAGTGGCTTTCCGAACAGAGCGGGGGAAACGATTGGAGTTATGCGCTGATTGACGAAGCCAGCATTCGTTTCAACCTTTCCCCGCAGGACGGAGAATTTCTCCTGCAACTGCGCAAGAAGAACAAACAGCAGCAGCAATCGTAAGTGCTTTTGCCGGGGGGAAGGCGCTTTCCCCCGGCGCGCTCTTTCGCCGGTCTTGCGGCGGGGAATGACCTTTCATGCTTTGACAAGGGTTATTTTATGACCGCGGGATCGGCGTTCATGCTTTTTCAGGGAATGTGCTTGCCCGGATCGCCGTGGCATCTCTTCAACTCATCGCCTGCATGATAATGGTTTGCGCATGTCATTGAAGGATCCGATTACCATGACCAAACTGACCTCGAAACATTCTTCGCAGGATTTGCCGGAGGCGAAAACGCCAGATGCCGCTTTGGGTCTCATGACCTGCTTGCGCCGGGAAATTGCGGCGCTTGTCTGGCTGGCCGTGGGTGCCTTTCTGCTGATGGCGCTCTACAGCTACGATCTGCGGGATCCCACTTTCGGCAAGATCGCGCAGTCGTCGCAAATCTACAACGCCATGGGCAGCATCGGATCGCATATTGCCGGTTTGCTCTATCAGGCTTTTGGCTTTGCGGCCTTTCTTTTGCCGCTGGCCGCGGTGGTGATAGCCCTTCGCCTGCTGGTCCTGCGCAAATTCACCTTTCGTCTGCACAAGATTCTGGCTGTGGGCGTGCTGGTCTTTTCGTTGTGCGGTCTGCTTTCGCTCCGCTGCCCGCATCTTGCCATCGGGCATCTGAAACTGAAGGACGCGGGCGGATCCTTTGGACATCTTCTGGCAACCTTGCCTGAGCAGTACCTCAACGTGAATGGCACCACGCTGGTTCTGGGCCTGACCGCGCTGATCGCCCTGCTGGTTGCGACGCGTTTTTCGCTTCTGTGGTGGGTGCATACGCTGATAGAACGGTCCGTCTCGTGGTGGAGGGCAGGAGCGCCCCGGCGGGCGGCGCGCCAGGCCGAAAAGGAAGAACAGCGTCAGCTCCGGCATGAACAGCGTGAGGCCGAACGGTTGCAGCGCGAGGAGCAGCGTCGGGAGGAACAACGGCAACGGGAGCAGGAAAAGCTGCGGCGCAAACAGCTGCAAGAGGAGGAACGCCGTAGGGCGGCTGCGGAAGCGCAGCCGGGGGAGGCGCAAGGCTGGGGCGAAACGGTGCTGGACGAAGGCCTGGAAGAGATTGCTCCACCGCAGATATCGCAAATGCCATCCGCCCATGCTGCTGGAATTTCCTGTCCGCCGGAAGTTTCGCCTCAGCGTAAGGCCAGAGGGAAGAAGGCGCGTTCCGATGGGCAGGAAGCGAATCAAAGCGGGGATGTATCATCGGAGGGCGCCTATGAACCTCCCGCATTGAATCTGCTGGATCTCGCCAAGATCGCCACAGCGCCGCAGGAGCGTGAAGTACTGATGAAAAACGCCCATCTGCTGGAGAACAAGCTGAGCGATTTCCATGTGGATGGCCAGGTGGTGGAAGTCAAGCCGGGTCCGGTGGTGACGATGTACGAGTATCTGCCGGCTCCTGGAATAAAGGTCAACAAGATCGCAAGCCTGCAGGATGATTTGACGATGGCGCTGCGCGCCCATTCCATCCGGATCGTGGCACCCATTCCGGGCAGCGGCGTGGTTGGCATCGAGATTCCCAACCCGACCCGCGAGATGGTGCTTTTGCGCGATATCCTGGAGAATGATGCCTTCCAGCAGGCGGGCAGCAAACTGCCGATGGCCCTGGGCAAGGACATCTTCGGGCAGGCGGTGGTGGCCGATCTGGCCAAGATGCCGCATCTTCTGGTTGCCGGCGCGACCGGCAGCGGCAAGTCGGTCTCGGTGAACACCATGATTCTTTCGCTGGTCTATCATGCCTCTCCCAAGGATGTGCGCTTCATCATGGTGGATCCCAAACGGCTTGAGCTTTCCATCTACGAGGGCATCCCGCATCTGCTGCTGCCGGTAGTGACCGATCCCAAGAAGGCCGGCATGGCGCTGGCCTGGGCGCTCAGGGAGATGGATCGCCGCTATCAGCTAATGAGCGACAAGCAGGTGCGCAACATCGACGGCTACAACCAGAAGATAGCCCAGGAGCTGGAACAGCGACCCGCTCCCCCAGTGGAGGAAAGCGGGGAGGATGCGATGACGGAGAAGGCGGAGCCGGAACTGGAGCACGGTCACCTGCCCTACATCGTCATCATCGTGGACGAGCTGGCGGATCTGATGATGGTGGCCGGACGCGAGATTGAGGAGTCCATCACCCGGCTTGCGCAGATGGCGCGCGCCGCCGGCATTCATCTGATTTTGGCCACCCAGCGTCCCAGCGTGGATGTCATCACCGGCCTGATCAAGGCGAATTTCCCGACGCGTATTTCCTTCAAGGTGGTATCGCGTACCGATTCCCGCACCATTCTGGATGTCATGGGCGCGGAGGCCCTCCTGGGCAGCGGCGACATGCTGTTTCGTCCGCCGGGCAGCAGCGTGCTAAAGAGGGTGCATGGCGCCTACGTTTCCGACGGTGAGGTGGAACGGGTCGTGGAGTATCTGAAGACGCAGGGTTCGCCGGAGTACGATGAATCGATTCTGGAAACGCCGGGCGAGGGAGGCTATCCTGACGGGCAGGGAGATGACGGCTATGACGAGAAGTGGGATGAGGCGCTGGCGTTGGTGGCGCGTACCCGGCAGGCTTCCATTTCCATGCTGCAGCGCCACCTGCGCATCGGCTACAATCGTTCGGCGCGTATCATTGAACAGATGGAGCGGGAGGGGATCATTGGCCCTTCCGATGGCACCAGCCGCCCACGCGAGATTTTCATCGATCCCATCGAATAAAACCAGTGAAGGGAGTGGCTTCCCCTCTGGGGGCTTTTCCTTCGGGCATGGGACGAAGTCCGATGCCCAAAGGAAAATGCCGTGGCCGCGTAGCGGTCTGAAGAGGTGAACTCTCCCTTGATCTTTTGGTCCATCTCCTCACAAGGAGGACTTTCATGGAAGAGCGGATGTTCATCGACGGCCGCCCCAACAAGTCGGCGCTGAAACGGGCGGCGCTTGCGGTTGAGAAACTGGCCTCGCGCCTGGTGGAGCTTTCTCCCGCGCAGCTTGACCGCCTGCGGTTGCCGGAGGATATCGGGCAGGGGGTGCGGCTTGCGGCCCGCATTGTGAACGGCAACGCGCGCTCGCGTCAGATCAAGTACCTGGCGGCTCAGTTGCGAAACGATGAAGATTTGACCGGAAGGCTCAAGGCCTTTTTCGATGGCGAGGAACAGCGTGACGGCGAGTCGATCCGGCGTTTTCATGGCCTGGAGGATCTGCGTGACCGGCTGTGCGCGTCCGGCACCTGTGTGCAGGCGCTGGAGGAACTGCACGACGTCTTCTCCAAAAGTGATCTGGAAACCATCGCGCGGCTGGCCCGTTCCGCCCAGGAAGGCGATCGCCGGGCCGCCCGCGAGATCTTCCGCCGCCTCAACCAGAGCGCTTTGGGCGCTGCGGCGCAAGACCATAGGTCATGAAGAGGGCAAAGCCTTCTTTGCTCCGCGCTGGGGGAGACGACGAAAACGTCCGGCTGGATTTCCGGGCGGGCGATCGGGTGAGCTTTGATTTTCAGGGCTCTTTGATGGCGGGGACAGTGGCCCGCGCCAATCCCCGGACGGCGCATGTGGTGTGCGATGACGGCCGCGAATATCGGGTTCCGTACCGGCGCCTGCGGAGGGCGGATGAGGACGGCGCGCTTTCCGGCGAGAGACATTCCGGGACTGACCGCCGGCGTCTTGATTTCACGCGTCAACTTGCGGCGGAGCTTTTTGCGAAGCACGGCATGGCGGACTGGCGCTTTGCCTTTGACCGCGCCACCCGGAGGGCGGGCAGCTGCTGTCACACGGACCGCACCATCACGCTGTCCTGCGAATTTGCCCGGAATGCGCCCGATGCGGAACTGCGGGAAACGCTGCTGCACGAAATCGCCCACGCGCTGGTCGGGCCGCGCCACAACCACGATGCCGTCTGGCGCGCGAAGGCGCTTGCCATAGGCTGTTCGGGACAACGCTGCCACGACTTCAGTTTCGCGCCGCCCCGCTATGTTGTCACCTGCGAGAACCACTGCTGGGCGGGCACCGCGGAACGCCGCCGCCGTAACGTGGTGTGCAGGCACTGTCATGGCGTCATCCTCTACCAGACCTACACCGAGGAACGGCTCAACGCCGTCCGGGAAGCCGTTGCGCTGCATCAGAAAGGGCAGGCTGCTCAGGAACCTTGAAACATGCACTCTCAACAGAAGGAGGGCTCATCATGCGAGTATTGACAGGAATTTTGACCGGGATTCTGCTGCTGTCCGGGATTTCCTCTCCAGCAAAGGCCGCGGGCGTGACGGACTACACGTTGGGCGACTACCGCGTGTTTTGCTTCAGCGAAGGTGACCGCGCCACTGCTTTTGAAAAGATTACCCTTCCTGAAAAGTCCGCAGCGCTGCGCGCGCAGGCGGGTGCCAACGCCAGCGGCATGAACTTTTTTGTGGTGGTCTCCGGAGACGAATGTTACCTGATCGATGCCGGAAACTCGGGGAACACGACCGTGGCCCTGCTTGAACAGACGGGGATCCGCCCCGAACAGATCACCCACATCCTTTTGACCCATATGCATCCCGACCATATCCGCGGCCTGCTGACCGCCGAGGGCCAGGCGGTTTTTCCCGGGGCCGTGCTGCATGTGGCGCGGGAAGAGGCCGTCTACTGGAGCAATCCTGCGCAGAAGGGCGGCAACTTCGATCGGGCGCGGCAGGTGCTGGCAGTTTACGGAAAACGGCTTGACTGCTTTGCGCAAAACAGTGAGATCCGCTTTATGACTTCCATTCCGGCTTTTGGGCATACACCGGGGCATACCGCCTTCCGTCTGAACGACGGGGGGAAAAGCCTAGTGTTCTGGGGGGATATCGTGCATGTACCCATCCAGTTCGCCGATCCGGAAATCTTTCTCTCCTACGATGTGGACGCCCAGCAGGCCATCGCCGCGCGCAAGCGCCTGATGGCGCAACTGGCGCAGAGCGGTGACTTCATCGCCGGAGCGCATATCCTTGTGCCCGGCATTGGCCGGCTTGAGGCGGCGGGCGAGGGCTACAGGTTCGTGCCGGGGATGGAGTAGTTTAGGGCGCACGTTTGGAAATAACAGACAACGCTGGTTGCCGCTGAAAAGAATTCCTGTGCTTAGGGAATTGTGGCCGAATATTTTTTGAGGATGAGATCTGGGTGATAGGAGAGTTTTGCCTTTCGCAGGCCGGGCGAGCCCAGATCCTCCTCGCGGTTGATCCAGATGGCGTTTTTCCCGGTTAGCAGATATTCCGAAAATATCTGGTTTATCGCCGCAAAACCTCCAAATTCCGCGTACTTGCCGTAGCTTTTTTCGAAGTGGATGTCGTAGACGCCGTCGGATATCTGTGAAGCTACTATCATGGCCGCCGGCTCATTGCCATCCATGATAACCATGCCTTCCAGTTCCAGTTCGTCCCACAGATCCAGAGCCTGACGGATGCTTTTCCGCTCCGTCGTAAGCGCCCTGTTCGGCGTATCCTGGTGTTCCCGCAGCCAGCGTTCGGCCACTTCGCCGGCAAGCGGGGCGGTGCCGCGCCGGAGTGGCACCGTTTTGAAGCCCGGAAAAGTTCTCCTGAATTTTGATACGTGATTTTTCTTCTTATGATTGAGGCGCCCCGGCAGTTTGGCGAGATGCGCGGCACTGTAGATGTAGTCGCTGTCGCCTTCATCCAGGGTGAACCGCGCCTGCGGCATGTGCCGGGCAAGCCATTCCTTCTGCTCTTCAAGCAGCAGGCAGAAGTGTAACTCCTGATGCCGTTTCCGCGCCTCTTCCTCCAGGGCCTTCAGGACCGTTTCGGGATCTCCGGCGCCCAGCGGGAAGGTGTAACTCTGCCGTTCCGGCACGGACGGGTTTGCGGCGTAGCGCCGCACCAGAAAACCATCTGCGAAGGCGATGTGGATATCGTACCTGTCCCGCAGGAGGAAGAGGTTGGCTGCAGACAAATCGCTGGCCTTCGCTCCGAATTGCCGGGCGATCTGGCGGATTCCGGGCAGATCCGCGATATCTGCTTTTTTCCATTTCAGCATTTCGGCGGTCCGTTATCCCTTGCAGGCTTCCAGTTCAGGTTCCACCATTTGTGGAGTTCTTTCTTCCCTGGGAACTTTGCCTTTTGCGCCGGTGGAGCGGAAGACCAGCTGTTCGCCGTTCGCATCAATACGCACTTCTCCTCCCTTTTTGAGTTCGCCGAAGAGGATTTCGGTGGCGATGGCGTTGCTGACCTGCTCCTGAATGTACCGTCCCAGCGGCCGGGCGCCGAAGAGCGGATCGAAACCGCGGCGGGCGATGTGCGCGCGGGCTGCGGCCGTGACGTGCAGTTGGACCTGCTTTGCGGCAAGGCGATCCTTTAGCTCGCCAAGGAACTTGTCCACAATTTGCCCCATGGCCGCCTGGGTCAGCGGCTGAAAGGCAATGATGGCGTCAAGCCGGTTACGGAATTCGGGCGTAAACATCTTTTCCACCGCCTGTTTGGGCGAGCCGGGCGCCGCATCACCAAAGCCGATGGCTCTGGCGCTCTGTTCGCGGGCGCCGGCGTTGCTGGTCATAATCAGGATAATGTTGCGGAAATCCGCTTTCTTCCCGTTATTGTCAGTCAGGGAGGCATGGTCCATCACCTGCAGCAGGATGTTGAAGAGGTCGGGATGCGCCTTTTCAATCTCGTCCATCAGCAGGACGGCGCGGGGATTTTTGGTCACCGCGTCGGTCAGAAGTCCTGCCTGATCGAAGCCGACATAACCGGGGGGGGCACCGATGAGCCGGGCAACGGAGTGTTTCTCCATGTATTCGCTCATGTCGAAGCGGATGAAGGGCACGCACAGGTTGTCCGCCAGCTGCCGTGCCACTTCGGTTTTGCCGACGCCGGTCGGCCCGGTGAAGAGGAAGGAACCCACCGGCTTTTCTGGATGGCCCAGTCCCGCGCGGTTGCGCAAAATGGTTTGGTTGAGGGTATCCAGCGCGTTGTCCTGCCCAAAGATTTTGCGGCCCAGATCCCGGCGCAGGTTTTTAAGCCGGGAGCGTTCCGACGAGGCGACGGAACGTTCCGGAATACGTGCGATGCGGCAGACGACCGATTCGATTTCCTTTGCGCCGACCGAATTTTTCTCCGGATGGTGGATGCGGGCGAAGGCCCCGGCCTCGTCAAGGACATCCACCGCCTTGTCGGGCAGGTAACGCTGGTTGATGAAGCGCGCGGAAAGTTCGGCGGCCGTTTTCAGCGCTTCCGGCCGGTAGCGCACCGCGTGGTACTTCTCGTAGGCTCCTTTAAGCCCTTCAAGAATGGCGATCGTTTCGGCGACCGAAGGTTCCGGAACGTCAATTTTCTGGAAGCGCCGTGACAGCGCGCGGTCCTTTTCGAACAGGTTGCGGTATTCCTCGTAGGTTGTGGCGCCAATGCAGCGCAGTTCTCCCGAGGCCAGCGCCGGCTTGAGGATATTGGCGGCGTCCAGCGTGCCGTTGCCCGCCGAACCGGCGCCTATCAGGGTATGGATTTCATCGATGAACAGGATGCTCTTGTCCTTTTGTTTGAGCGCGTCAATTACTGCCTTGATGCGCTCCTCGAAATCCCCGCGGAATCTGGTGCCGGCGACCAGAGCGCCAAGATCCAGTGCGTACATGGAAAAATCGAGCAATGGAGCGGCGATTTCGCGGCGCTGGATGAGACGCGCCAAGCCTTCCGCCAATGCGGTTTTGCCGACGCCGGGATTTCCGACAAAAACCGGGTTGTTCTTGCTGCGGCGGCAGAGGATTTGCACGGCACGGCGGAGTTCCTCCTCGCGGCCGATGAGCGGATCGATCTTGCCGTTCGCTGCGCGCGCGACAAGATCGGTGGTGAACATTTCCAGGGGATCCCCTTCCGCTTTCCTCTGGCAGGGGGCGGCGCTCGCGGGGCTCCCTTTACGGATGTTGTGGGAGATGAAACTCAGCACGTCAAGCGGGTTCACACCCATCTTGTCAAGCAGGTAGGCCGCCTGGCAGTTTCTTTCACTCAAAATGGCATGCAGAAGATCGCCTATGCCTATCTCCTTTTGCCCGGAAGACTGGTAGTGAAGGATGGCACGCTGGAGGATGCGCTGCAGGGCGGCGGTCTGCTCGGGCATCGTTTCCTCCGGGCGCCGGATGGAGTCCAGAGCGCTGTCCAGATAGTGCTCCAGCATACGCCGCAGTTCGGAGGCGTTGGCGCCGCAGGCGTCGATGATGCGGACGCCCTCGTCGCTCTGGGCGATGGCATAGAGCACATGTTCGGCGGTCACATACTCATGGTGGCGTCTCTGGGCTTCGTAGACCGCATGCGCGAAAACGTCCTGGCTTTCCTGGCTGAATATGGCGGGCATCAGACCTCCGTGATGGAACAGCGCAGGGGAAATCCCGCCGCGCGGGCCAGACTGTGGACTTTGAGGACCTTGGTTTCGGCAATGTCGAAGGGGTAGACGCCGCACACGCCTTCTCCTTCGGTATGGATGAGCAGCATGATCTGATTGGCTTCGGCCGCGGATTTGCCGAACACTCTGCGAAGAATTTCCACCACAAATTCCATGGTGGTGTAGTCGTCGTTGTGCATCAGGACCCGGCAGTTGGGAGGCGGTTCAAGCCGTGTCGCGAGATTTTCCTTCTGGGTGGCGTTCCGTTCGCTCATCGCCTGGCTCCTTTTTCTGTAAAAACGTTTTTTGCCCTGACAAAAGAGAAGAACACGAAGATGGTCAATTCCTGCTTGCAGAATATAATGTAAATTGCCACATTGCAGATAACAACGGCGAAACGCATAAAATTCATCGGGGGAAGGAGGATATTCCGTATGGCAGAAGACGACAATGGCTCCCAGAATTCCGGAGACGAAAGGAAAGTCATCAACATTCGGCTGAATGGAAGAAGGAGAGGCGGAGAAAAACTGCCCAGAGTGGATCTGTCGGGACGCCTGGCCCTGTTGGGTGTAGTGGCGGCGCTGTTGCTGTGGGGCGCGGCATCCTCGTTCTATCAGGTTAATCCCGAAGAAACCGGAGTGGTGCTGCGTTTCGGCAAGTATGTCGGGCTGGCGCAGCCGGGGCTGAACTTCCGGCTGCCCTTTGGGATCGACCGGGTGTACATGGTCAAGACCGGGCGCAACTACAAGGAGGAGTTCGGTTTCCGCACCGCTTCGACTACTGGCGCGCGCACCGTTTACAAGCCCGATGCCTTCGACGATGAATCGTTGACTTTGACCGGCGATCTCAATGTCAGCGATATTGAATGGATCGTCCAGTTCCAGATAATCGATCCCTTCAAGTTCCTCTTTAATATCAAGGATCCCCGCGCGGCAATCCGCGATGTTTCCGAAGCGGTGGTGCGCCGGGTTGTGGGCAATTCCAACGTCACCCAGGTCCTGACGACCGACCGCGCGCTGCTTGCCGCCGATATTGAGCGTGAAACCCAGGCCGTGCTCAAGAACTACGATATCGGCGTGCGCATCGTGACCATCAAGTTCCAGGACGTCAATCCTCCCGCTCCGGTCAAGACCGCGTTCAACGAGGTGAACGAGGCCGAGCAGCAGCGGGAAAGCCTGATTCTCAATGCGCGCGAGGAATATAACCGGGAGGTGCCCAAGGCCCGGGGTGTGGCGCGCAGCCAGATCCTGGAGGCGGAAGGCTATGCGGTGGAGCGTATCAACCGCGCGGAAGGCGAGCGCACCCGTTTTCTGGCGCTGCTGGAAGAATACCGCAAGGCGCCGGAGGTAACGCGAACCCGGCTCTATCTGGAAACGATGGAGCAGATTTTGCCGCGCATCCGCGAAATTTATGTCATGGACAAGGAAGGAAACGGCGCTCTGCCCCTGTTGCCGTTGCGTGTCCGGGAACGTGCGGCGGAATCTGGAAAGGAGGTGTCCCCATGAAAGGGCGTCTGATTGTGCTCATCGTTTTGGCAGTGCTTCTGGGCGCGGCCCAGAACGGTTTCTATGTGATTGAGGAGGGCTGGCAGGGAATTCTGACCCAGTTTGGCAAACCGATAGGCGGCGTGAAGGAAGCGGGCCTGCACTTCAAGATCCCCTTCATTCAGGAGTTGTACCGCTTTCAGAAACGGATTCTGAAATGGGACGGCGATCCCAACCAGATCCCCACCCGTGACAAGCGCTACATTTTTCTGGATACCACCGCGCGCTGGCGGATAGCGGATCCGCTGCTTTTCCTGAAGACTGTGGCCACCGAACAGGGGGCCATGAGCCGGCTGGACGATATTCTGGATTCCGTGGTGCGGGATGCAGTTTCCGGCCATCTGCTGGTGGAACTGGTGCGCGGCCGCGGCTATCAGCCGCCCAGGGAACGCGGCGACGAACCACCCGAGACGATTGAAATTGAGGGCGTTCCGGTGGATGTCGCCTCACTGGTCGGACGCGAAGAAATTTTGGCCGGTATTTTGGCCAAGGCGCGTCAGCTTACCCCGGAATACGGTATTGAGCTTATCGACATGCAGATCAAGCGCATCGGCTATGTGGAGCAGGTGCGCAAGCGGGTCTACGAGCGCATGATCTCCGAACGGAAGAAGGTGGCGGCACAGTTCCGGGCCGAAGGCGAAGGAGAGAAGGCCGACATTCTGGGACAGATGCAGCGCGAGTTGAAGAAGATCCAGTCGGAAGCCTACCGCCAGTCGGTGCAGATTCGCGGCGAGGCGGATGCCAAGGCCGCCGCCATTTATGCCGACGCCTTTGGACACGACAAGGATTTTTACGCTTTTGTCCGCACGTTGGAGTCCTACCAGAAGGCGGTACAGAACAATGGCCGCCTGGTTATTTCCACCGGCTCGGACTTCTATCGTTATCTGAAAAACGCTCAATGACGCCGTTTGTACGTCGTTGAGCAATTTCACACTCATCGGGAGAAAGCACTATGAACAGGATGCGATTTTTCTGGTTTTCGTTGTTGGCAGTGACCATGCTGCTTTCCGGCTGTGGTTACAACACCATGCAAAAGAACGAGGAGGCGGTATTCGCCGCGTGGGGTGATGTGGAAGCGGCCTACCAGCGCCGTTCCGATCTGATCCCCAATCTGGTGGAAACGGTCAAGGCTTATGCCGCCCATGAAAGGGAGACCCTGCAGGCGATAACCGAGGCGCGCGCCGAAGTGGGCAAGACCCAGATCTCGGCAAAGGATCTGAATGATCCCGCGGCGGTGCAGAGATTTATTGAGGCGCAGGGCGCAATGTCCTCAGCGCTCTCACGTTTGCTGCTGGTAGTGGAACGCTACCCCGATCTCAAGGCCAACCAGAATTTCCTGGATCTGCAGCATCAGCTGGAAGGAACGGAGAACCGCATCAATGTGGCGCGGCAACGCTACAACGACGCCGTGCGGATCTTTAACACCTCCATTCGCACCTTTCCCAACAGTCTGACCAACAAGCTTATTCTCCATCTGGAGCGTAAGGAACCGTTCAAGGCGCAGGAAGGGGCATCCAAGGCTCCCAGCGTAAAATTCTGAACGTCCCCCCCTTCGTATTTTATTTTTGCGGTACTTTTGCACTGAAGAAGAAAGACGCGCCTTGGGGAAGGCGCGTCTTTCATGAAAAAAGGTTTTTTTCTGGAAAGGATTTCCGAACGGAATGACGGCTTTTTCTTGTCACAACAGTTTCCTTTCCCTTTTTTCAGGGATGTGCGGCCTGGTAAGGAAAGTGGCGGGCCCGCTGGCGGTGCTTAGTTTCGTTGGATTTTGGGCCTTTGCGGTCTGTGCAGCGCCCGAAATTCCCCAGCCAAAGGGTTTTGTCAGCGATTATGCCCGGATGCTTTCCGGTGACACGGTTTCCAGACTCGAAACAATGCTTGAAGATTTCGAGCGCAGCGATTCCACCCAGGTCGTGGTGCTGACGGTGGATTCCCTTCAGGGATGGTCGCCGGAAGAATATGCTCTGGCGGTGGTTGAGCGCTGGAAGCCGGGGCAAAAGGACAAGGATAACGGTGTCTTGCTCCTGGTGGCGAAAAGAGATCGCACCATTCGTGTCGAAGTGGGACGTGGTCTGGAAGGAAGGCTGACGGATCTGCTGGCCGGGCGAATCATTGATCATGAAATGGTGCCGCGTTTTGCGAAGGGGGACTACAGCGGTGGTGTTGCCGCCGGGGTCGAGGGGATCCTCGCCGCAATTCGTGGCGAGTACAAGGCAGAGGAACAACCGGAGAAGATCTGGGAAGATCTTCTGTTTCTCCTGTTGATACTGCTGGTGATCTCTCTGTGCGTCGACAATCACTCCATCACCTTTGGCGGTGGCTTTGGTGGCGGTTTTGGCGGCGGATTTCCCCGGGGCGGTGGATTTCCGCGAGGCGGCGGTTTCCCGGGTGGTGGCGGCTTTCCGGGTGGTGGTTTCCCCGGCGGTGGCGGTTTCTCCGGTGGCGGCGGATCATTTGGCGGCGGTGGCGCTTCGGGACGTTGGTAGCCTTGCTCCGATGAGATTCCAGGAACGCATTTTTGCCGCAAAACGAAAAATATTAACAAGTTAAAGAGAATATGCTATTGCTTGACGCCGTTTGGGGAAGAGGAGTCCTCCTGATTTGGAAGAGACTCAGGGACTGTGTCGGGCGGAGCAGGGGCGGCCTCGGCAGTTTCCGGCTGCGGCTGGTCCAGGATGACAGGCAGGCTTTCGGCCAGCACGGTTTCCTCTTCGGTGGTATTGGTTTTGTACGAGAGAATTTCCACGCCGGCGGCGACGGCTTCGCGCAGCAGACGCCCGTATTCCGGATCGATATGGTCGGCCGGTCGGAAGGCGCACGCCTCGTCGCGCTGCACAAGAAAGAAGGCCAGGCAACGATAGCCGGACTGGAGCGCTTTTCTGAGTTCGCGAAGGTGCTTTTGGCCGCGCAGGGTAACGGCGTCCGGGAAACAGGCGACACCCTGCTCGTCCAGAAGAGTGACGCTTTTAACCTCCATCAGGATCTTTTTCCGTTCGCCTTCCAGCAGAAAATCGATGCGGCTTTCTCCGTAGGAGAATTCCGGGCGTGCCTGAAGACCGGCAAGCTCGCCGATGCGGTTGAGATGAAGCGCTTCTTCCACTATCCGGTTGGCGCGCAACGGATTGATGTCTACCCAGTGGTCGCCAACCTGAATCCGTTCCAGCGTGAACTGGTATTGGCGCCAGGGATTGTCGCTGCGGGAGAGGAGCACCGGATAGCCGGCGACGGCGCATTGGGCCATGGCACCGGTGTTGGGCGTATGGGCGGTAACGATGCTTTCGTCTTCGAGTTTGACATCGACCAGAAAACGCTGGCGGCGTTGCACAAGCGTGCCTTTCAGCAGAGGGACGGTCAGTTTCATGCTTTCATGTTCCTTAAACGGTTCTTTGTGTTATATATCGTTTTACCCGCAAGGGTGCTTTTCTCGGGAGCCTTTGCACAATATATTGGTATTCCGTCTTTCTTCGCAAGATCGGGGGAATGCGTCGGAGACGGCTCGTACATTTGTTTGTTTTAATTGTTTTTGGGGAAATGGGCAATGCATGACGATACGGTAACAGAAAGAAATTCTGTGGCGGCGCCTTTTGCGAGAGCCACGACACTGCTGGATGCCATTGGCAACACACCGCTGGTGGAGTTGACACGGTTGCGTCCTGCTCACGGAGCGCGGGTGTTTGCCAAGCTGGAGGGAAACAATCCGGGCGGTTCGGTCAAGGATCGTACAGCGTACTGGATGATCAAAAAGGCCGAGGAACAGGGGCTTCTGGAGTCGGGGCGCATCATTCTGGAGCCGACTTCCGGGAATACCGGCATCGGACTGGCGATGGTGGCGGCCTGCAAGGGCTACCGTCTGAAGCTGACCCTGCCGGAGTGCGTCAGTGTGGAACGTCGCCAGGTGCTTTTGGCCTATGGCGCGGAACTGGTTTTAACGCCGGCCCGTGAACGGACCGACGGCGCCATCCGGGCCGCACACCGTCTTCTGGAAGAAAATCCCGAACGCTACTACATGCCCAACCAGTTTGCCAATCCCGCCAACTGGCTGAGTCACTACGAATCTACCGCTCCGGAGATTATTCGCCAGACCGGCGGCAAAATTACGGCCTTTGTGGCTGGTCTGGGGACGAGCGGCACCATCATGGGGATCTCCCGGCGGCTGAAGGAGTACAATCCCGCCATTCAGATTATTGCCGCGGAGCCGGTGGAAGGGCATGCCATTCAGGGACTGAAGAACATGAAGGAAGCCATTGTCCCGGAAATTTATGAACCCTGGCGGCTTGACCGGATTATTCCGGTGGATGATCGCGGCGCTTTTGCCATGGCCAACCGTCTGGCCCTGGAGGAAGGCATTTTTTCCGGCATGAGCAGCGGCGCGGCGGTGCATGTGGCTCTCCAGGTGGCTGCCGAGTATTCGCCGGATGATGTGGTGGTAACACTGTTGCCAGATCGCGGCGACCGTTATCTTTCCACCAATCTGTTCCGTTCGATCTGCGCGGAATGCCCGCCCTGATGCCGGAATCCGGGCCTGCGCGTTGGGAAGAAAAAAGGAAGAAAGGATGCGCTATGCGTCGTATGGTGTGTATGTGGGGATGGGGACTTGCGTTGCTGATGGCTTCGGTTGCTTTGGGCAACGCCGAGGAAAAGGCCTCGCCGCAGAATGATATATATAAGGAGACACTGGTACGGGGCATTCCCTGCGGTGATGCCCTGGCCAAGCTGTCAGTTCTGGAGAGCTGCAAGGAGCTGGAAGTCTTTTTCCAGCATTGGGAGCCGCTGGCCCAGCAGTGCCATCCGGGCGCCATGACGCTTATCGGGTTGAAGTTCTATCCGCATGACAAAACTCGGGACAAGGTGCTGGCCTACTTTACCAAGGCCGCGTCGTTGGGTTTTCCCCAGGCGCAGTGGGAACTGGGACACCAGTATGAGCTTGGCAGCCTGCTGCCGAAAGATCTGGTTCAGGCGCATATGTGGTACAGTCTGGCCTTTGCGGGCGGTTATCAGGAGGCGGGCAAGAGCCTGAAAAAAATAGAGGGCAGGCTGAGCCAAAAGGAGCTGGAACGTTCGGAGCTCCTGCGCAATCAGTGGCAGCCGTCAAGCTGTACACCGCCGGCGTTTCCGACGGAAGAAAAAGAACCCAATTGATTTTTTTTGCTTTGCGGATTGAAGAAGCTCAAATGCCGGAGGAGAAGCGGATATGAAGCAGTTGTGGGCGCCGTGGCGCATGGCCTATATCGGCGGTGAGACTCCCAGGGAAGAGGGATGTGTTTTTTGTGTCGGGGAACAGACCGGACGCGACCGGGAGCGGATGATTCTCAAACGCGGCCGGCATTGCTTTGTGATAATGAACAAGTATCCCTATTCCAATGGGCACCTGCTGATCATTCCCTACCGCCATACCGCCGATCCGGAAGAGCTGACATCCGAAGAGCGTCTGGAGCTCTTTGATCTGATGGTTGAGGCTCGCGCGGTGTTGAAAAAGACAATGCATCCCGATGGCTTCAATGTGGGGATCAATCTGGGACGTTGCGGTGGCGCGGGTGTTGCGGAGCATATGCATATCCATATCGTGCCGCGTTGGGAAGGCGATACCAATTTCATGCCGGTATTTGCGGATGTTCGGGTCATTCCCCAGCATATTGAGGCGACCTGTGAGCTGTTGCGGGAAGCCTTTGCGGAGGAGGAACACTGATATGGAGGCGGTGAAAGAGCTGTTTGCCCGGGGTGGTCCCCTGATGTATGCCATTGCATTCTGTTCGGTTCTCGCGCTGGGGATCTTTCTGGAGCGGCTGTGGGTTTTTTCCGCGCTTCGCCGGGAATGCCGGCAGCTGAGCGATGAAGTCGGCGCGCTGGTGCGGGAGGGCCGCACCGATCTGGCCGAGGCGCGGTGCCTTAACGCGCGTGGACCAATAGCCTCGATATTCCTTGCCATTTTACATACGTCCGCTTCTGGAACGGCTACAATTCGGAATACGCTGGAGGAGGAAGGGGCACGGCAGGTGCTGTTTGTCAACCGGCACCTGGGCCTGCTCAGCACTATCGCTACGGTTTCGCCGCTTCTTGGCCTGTTGGGTACCGTTTTGGGCATGATTCAGGCCTTCAATGTCATTGCCGCCCGCGGTTCCGGCACACCGGCGACATTGGGCGGCGGCATTTCACAGGCTTTGCTGACCACGGCGGCAGGCCTTTCGGTAGCGATACCGGTCATTTTGCTGCACCGTTATCTCTCCAGCCGTGCCGCGCTGGTCCTCCTGGAGATGGAAGAGCGCTCACGGGCCTTGATCCATATGCTGACGAGGCGGTCATGATATTTCCGCGCCCGGTGGCGGATGATCCGCGCATCGATCTGACATCCATGGTGGACGTGGTTTTCCTGTTGCTCATCTTTTTCATGATCTCCACAACCTTTGTGGAAAC
>JAFZPK010000099.1 GCA_017552515.1 Deltaproteobacteria bacterium
CATCCAAGTTCCCCTTTTGTGCGGTATCCTGACAAATGTTGTTCATGACTCTCCTCTTTTCTGCCGTAAAGAAAACCATTTCAACAGGTCAAATATTTTCATGATCGTTTGCAACGGCCCAAATCCGGAAACTACCAGGCCAGCGCGTCGCCATCGAATACCGGACCATCCTTGCATACCGAAAAAAGCTGCGGATGCTCTTCCGTATGTGCGGCGCCTTTCACCATGCATCCCAGACAGGCGCCGACGCCGCAGCCCATCAACGATTCCAGCGACACCTGCAGGGGCACTTGCGCTTCCCTGCACATATCACGCACAGCCCGCAGCATGGGCATCGGTCCGCAGGCCGCAACCAGCGCAGGACGCCCTTCCCGGAGACGCCCGGCCAACAGTTGGGTAACCAGGCCCCGAACGCCTTCGCTTCCGTCTTCAGTACTCACCCGTACAGGTACATGCGCCGTCTTGAATCCTCCACGGCCAGGATATCATGACGAGTTTTGCCTCCAAGCAGCAACTCGACGTTATGGGTCGCGGCAAAGGCCCGGGCAGTTGTCAAAAGCGGCGCGACACCAACGCCGCCAGCCACCAGCACCACATCGCCTTCGGGAATGTGCAGGTTGAAGCCGTTGCCCAGGGGGCCCAGCACTTCAACCGGATCGCCTTCACGCAGTCCGGCCATCAGCGCCGTGCCTTCTCCGACAACCCGATAGAGCAGCTCCAGATAATCGGGCGTTTCCGCATTCCCGTTTTCCGGCGGCAGCTGTCCGATATCAAAAATGCCAAAAGGACGCCGCAAAAAAGGCACCGTTCCTTTCCGTACCCGAAGCATCACAAACTGCCCCGGCCGGGCCTGCGCTTCAAGATCCGGGGCCATTACCCGCATTCTCAAGTATCCCGGCGCCACTTCCCGATTAAAGATCACCGTTGTCGTCAGGTTTTTCACTCGCTGTTCCCCCCGTTGTTCATAAAACCGTTTCAGACAAATCCTTTGCCATAACCAGCGCGTCTTCGCCGTCGCTGTAGTACCCCTTGCGCAAACCGATGACCCGGAAACCGCATTTCTGGTAAAGCGCCCGGGCAGCAGTGTTGCCAATCCGTACCTCCAGCAGGGCCCGTACGCCTTCTCCGGTTCCACAGGCGGCCAGTGCATGCGCAAGCAGCGTTCGCGCCACTCCGCGGCGCCGAAAGGCGCAGGCCGTAGCCAGATTGAGCACGCTGAGTTCTCCCATAAAGAGATGATAACAGATATACCCGGCCAGTTCACCATCCAGCATCAGCAACTCCAGATGGGCATGGCGATTCTCCAGTTCTTCCCGAAACATGCCGGCCGTCCAGGGATGAAGCCGGCAGCCGCGCTCCAGCGCCGCCAAAGCATCCAGATCCTGGCAGGTCGCCGGACGGATTTGCGCATCGCATATCATCATCACAGGTTCATCATCCTCTCCCCATTTTCCCCAGGCTGCGCCTTTTCCCCAAGCCTTCCGGGAAAAATGGCATGGTCACAGTATATATTCATACCGATTTTGCCATGCTTTTGGTAAAATATATTTTCATACATCGTTGCGCGCCGCTTCGCTTTCCCCGGGCACCTGCGCATACGCTGGCAGCATTTTTGCAGTGTTATACCAAAACACCTCATGCAAAAGGATGGAACAACTTGGAAAAGCACGCCCCCATGACCTATTCGGACGCCGGTGTCAATATTGATGCCGGCAACATGTTCGTCGATATGATCCGGCCGTTGGTACGGGCCACGCATCGCCCGGAGGTCAAGACCGATATTGGCGGGTTTGGCGGACTCTTCGCGCTGCACGCCGAAAAATACCGCAACCCTGTGCTGGTCTCCTCCACCGACGGCGTCGGCACCAAGCTCAAGATCGCCTTCCAGATGGACCGGCACGACACCGTGGGCATCGATCTGGTGGCCATGTGCGTCAACGACATTATCGTCCAGGGCGCGGAACCCCTTTTCTTTCTCGACTACCTTGCCAGCGGCAAGCTGGCCCTGGAGCAGTCCTGCGACATCATCAAGGGAATAAGCCTGGGCTGCCAGCAGGCGGGCTGCGCGCTGATCGGCGGCGAAACCGCCGAGATGCCGGGCATGTATGCCGAAGGAGAGTATGACCTGGCGGGATTTACCGTGGGCGTGGTGGACGACGACCACATTATTGACGGCTCTTCCATCACCGTGGGAGATCAGATTATTGGCATTGCCTCCAGCGGAGTGCATTCCAACGGCTTTTCCCTGGTACGCAAGGTCTTGCTGGAAGGACGCCCGGAACGCATCCACGAAACCATCCCCGAACTGGGACGCCCTCTGGGCGATGTACTCCTGACGCCGACGCGGATCTATGTCAAGACCATCGTCAACCTGCTGCGCGACTTTCACATCAAGGGCATGGCGCATATTACGGGCGGGGGCTTGCTTGAAAACGTGCCGCGGGTTCTGCCAAAGAACTGCCAGGCGCTTTTCAACCGCGGCAGCTGGACGGTGCCGCCCATCTTCTCCCTGATCCAGAGGGAAGGCCAGATCGACGAAATGGAAATGTTCCGCGTCTTCAACATGGGCATCGGCATGGTGGTGATTGCGCCGAAGGCGCAGGCGGAAGACATCCTTTTACGGCTGTCGGGTCTGCAGGAAACCGCTTTCCTCATTGGCGAAATCGGGGCGCTTCCGGAAGAAGGCGCTCCCCAGGTGCGTTTCATATGACAGGATCGGCGTCACCACTGCGCATCGGCGTGCTGGCTTCGGGAGAAGGTACCAATTTGCAGGCGCTGCTGGATGCCTGCGATGAGGGCAGAATAAACGGTCATGTCGTGCTGATGCTCACCAACAACCCCCGGGCGGGAGCCATTGTGCGCTGCAAGCGCGCAGACGTTCCCTTCGCCGTTGTCGATCACCGCGCCTTTTCCGAACGAACGGCCTTTGACGCCGTTCTGGTGGAAAAGTTGCGCGCGGCTCGTATCGATCTGGTTGTGCTGGCAGGGTTCATGCGAATCATTTCACCAGTGCTGATCAACGCCTTTGCCCAACGCATCATGAACATCCACCCGTCTCTTTTGCCCGCCTTCCCCGGAAAAGAACCCCAGCGGCAGGCGCTGGAGCATGGCGTCCGTTTCAGCGGCTGCACAGTCCACTTTGTCGATACCGGCGTGGATACCGGCCCCATCATCCTCCAGGCGGTGGTTCCCGTCCATGAAACCGACGATGTGGAAACCCTGAAACGGCGCATTCAGGAAGAGGAGCACCGCATCTATCCACAGGCCGTCCAGTTCTTTGCCCAGGGACGGCTTGTCCTCAACGGACGCCGGGTCACGATTTTGCCCGAAGCATCATCGCTTCCGGATTCCTTCTGAAAAGAGATGGTCAATGAGACATCCCGCGGCACCGCTTTTGATCAGCGCCTGTCTTCTGGGCATTGCCTGCCGCTATGACGGCGCCTCCCGCGACAACGCTGATGTCCGGGCTCTCCTTCATTGCCATCATCTGTTGCCGGTGCCGATCTGTCCGGAGCAGCTGGGCGGTCTGTCCACTCCCCGAAAACCCTGCCAGTTTTGTGGCGGCGACGGCGCGGATCTGTGGCACGGAACGGCAACCTTGGTCAACGAGGACGGTCATGACCTAACGCCCTTTTTCCAGCGCGGCGCCCGGGAAGCACTGAAAATCGCGCAGCTGTGCGGTTGCAGGGCGGCGCTGCTGAAGGAGCGCAGCCCCAGTTGCGGCGTGCGGGCGGTCCACTGCGAGGGAGCGCTGCGGACGGGCTCGGGAGTTACAACCGTGTTGTTGCGCAAGGCCGGTTTGTACACCTTCAGCGAAGAAGAAATTTCCGAAGTGAAACTTTTCATGGCAAAACATCAGGAATTTCACCTTGCCGTTCTCCAAAAAACATGATAGGAGATACAGTTCGTTTTCAACATCAACAGGAGGTTATCCCTATGTCTCGCATCTGTGCCGTTTGCGGCAAAAAATCCATGACCGGCAACAACGTCAGCCATGCTCACAACAAAACCAGAAGCACCTGGCTTCCCAACTTGCAGAAGGTGAAGATCATCGAGAACGGCACCACGCATTCCGTCAACGTCTGCACCCGCTGCCTGCGCTCCGGTGCGGTGACCAAGGCACTGTAAGCATTTCTTCACCGTTGTTTGCTCCCAACACAAAAGCGCCCGGAAAAACACGTTTCCGGGCGCTTTTGTTTCTTCCATGGGGGAAACCATCCTCCCGCGCCCAGCAACTCCGCACACTCCGTAAATGTTCCATCGTCTCATCTCCCCCTAAAAACAAACCGTTCCTTTTCCCCGTCTGTCCAACCGCAAAATCTAGCCGGAAAAACCAAATTATGCCAATAAAAAGAATAGCTTCCAGTTTATATTTTAGTTTATTATGGAGCAGGAAAAAAGCGGGCAGATGTCCATTGCAAACATAGTTGGCAACAAGAGTGCCAGTTGTTCATGCGCCGCAGCTCCCTGACGGATAAAAATCCGCCGAAAACCGCTTCAGACAAGGCTTGGCATGCTCTATGCTTTTGCAGGAAATGGGCACTGGACACCAACAACCAAAACCCAGGAAAGGAAAGGCACCATGAAATTCTCGGACGAACAGATCAGACAGCAGGACGAAGCCATTGCTGCAATGAAGGAGCAGATGTCGAGGCTGGAGAGCCTGGAACAGTCGCTGCGCAAGGCTCTGGAAAACGGCGTGCAGACCATGGAAAAACATGGCATTCCGCAGATGAAGGGCGATCTGGGCAACATTCCGGCGGAACTGGCCGCGCAGATACAGGAAGCCCAGGCGGAAGCCAGGCGCGAGGGCGCGGCAGCCGCTGCCCAAAGCCCGGCCACTGCGGCGCCGACCACTTCCGGCGGCAGCAAGCGGAAAGGCGTAGTGCGGGCCTAAAACCACTCCGGGACGCGCCTCAAATATCCGGCAGCACTCTGCGAATATGCAGAAATTTCTGAAAGGAGATCGAAACTTATGTCAATCAACGGCGTCAACAACACCAACGGCCCTTCCTCCATTTCCGGCAGCGATCTTGGGGTATACGGCACCACCAGCCTGCAGTTCATGTTCGCCAAACTCCAGCTGGAACTGGCCGAGGCCGCCAAGACGAGCGCCATGGACAAGATGAACGATATCCAAAAGTCCCAGGAAGAGCGCAAACTGGTTTCGAAGTATCTCAACGAATGCCGTCAGGCGCAGGCCGACGCCCAAACGAGCGGCAAAGCCACCGAGATGAGCGCGGAATGCGTGAAATACATGGAAGCACATGGGCTGGCCTACGACAAGACCGGTAACGACTACAAGCACAACAAGGACGAATGGAAGGTGGCTATCACGGCGCTGGAGGGGCGGCTGGACGAGCTCGGTTCCGATACCCAGCAGCAGATGGTTTACGTGCAGGACTACATGGGCCAGTACAACTCCTACCTGCAGGGTTCCAATACCCAGATCGCCAATGGCAACCAGACCCTGCAAGCCCTGGCGCGCGGACAGTAAGGGAAACTCCCCCCGGCCCTTCGGGTCACCTCTCAAGAAGGGGGGAGCTCAACTTGAAAACGAAAAGGAGAAAACCATTTATGTCAATCAGCGGAGTGAATAACACCAGTGGCCCTTCCTCCATTTCCGGCAGCGATCTTGGGGTATATGGCACCACCAGCCTGCAGTTCATGTTCGCCAAACTCCAGCTGGAGCTGGCCGAGGCCGCCAA
>JAFZPK010000100.1 GCA_017552515.1 Deltaproteobacteria bacterium
GCTCCAGAACCGGGCGCATATGCTGCGACGGCGTCACCAGCACAACCATGTCCTTTTCCATGGAAGCTTCTAGGAGATCGTTCGTCGCCATCAGATGATCCGGCAGCGGAAAACCGGGCAGATAGCTGCGGTTTTCGTGGTGTTGGTTGATGTCCTGCGCCACCTGTTCCTCATAGGTCCACAGGGTCACCGGGTAGCCCTTCACTGCCAGCAGGAGGGCCAGCGCCGTGCCCCAGCTGCCGCCCCCAATCACTCCCATGTTTTTCATCGGCCCTGCTCCTTTATGCGGTTAGTCGTTTTCCGGTTCCTCCGTGTCACCTTTTCCGGCCTCATCCTCTTCGCCGCCGTCATTTTCAGTTTCGGCTTCGGCGTCATCAAAGAGGCGGCCATCGGCATCGTCGGTTTCGTCGTCGTCATCCTTTTCCGCCAGTTTGGCCACCGCGACGATCACTTCGCCCGCATCCATATTCATCAGCCGGACTCCCTGGGTATTGCGGCCAATAACGGAGAGATCGCCAACCCGGGTACGCAGAATCTTGCCCTGGCTGGTCACAAGCATCAGATCCTCGTCTTCGCCGGTCATCTTGATATCGACCACCGGCCCATTGCGTTCGGAGGTCTTGATCGTGATGAGGCCCTTACCGCCCCGGCTCTGCAGGCGGTATTCCCCGATGCGGGTCCGTTTGCCGTAGCCGTTGCGGGTCACGGACACCAGATACCCGACCGTGTTGTCGGAAACTACCTCCATACCGATAACCCGATCGCCTTCCACAAGCGTCATGCCGCGCACGCCGCGGGTGGCGCGGCCGGTGGGACGCACATCCTTCTCCGAAAAGCGGATCGACATGCCGTTCTCGCTGGCCAGAATGATATCGTAGGAACCGTCGGTCAGACGCGACGACACTAGCCGGTCCCCTTCCTCCACCTCCAGCGCAATGATGCCGCTGGAACGCGGATTGGAGTAGGCCATGAGGTCGGTCTTCTTGATGACGCCGTTGGCCGTGACCGTGACAATGTACTGTCCTTCCCTGAACTCCTTCACCGGCAGAATGCTGTTGACCTTCTCGCCCGCCTCCACCTGAATCAGATTGACGATGGCCTTGCCGCGGGAGACGCTTCCACCTTCCGGCACCTCATGCACCTTAAGCCAGTAGAGCCGGCCCTTGTCGGTAAAGACCAGGATATAGGAATGGGTGGAGGCAATGAACAGCTGCTCCACAAAGTCTTCCTCGCGGGGCCGCATGCCGGTTTTGCCCTTGCCGCCCCGGCGCTGGGCGCGGTACAGCGACACCGGACTGCGCTTGATATAACCGCTGTGCGTCACGGTTACCGCCATGTCTTCTTCCACAATCAGATCTTCCAGCGAAAACTCCGCCTGGGCATCGACGATCTCGGTGCGGCGGGGATCCGCGTAACGGCTCCGGATCTCCAGCAGTTCGGTTTTGACTATCTTGAAGATCTCCGCCTCGCTGGACAGAATTTCCTTCAGCCGCGCGATCAGCGCCATCACTTCCTTCAGCTCCGTCAGGATCTTCTCGCGCTCCAGGCCGGTCAGACGCTGCAAACGCATGTTGAGGATCTCCTGCGCCTGAATGTCGCTTAAGGCAAAGCGATCCATGAGCGTGACCTTGGCTTCTCCCGGATCGGAAGACTCGCGGATGATGCGGATGACCTCGTCCAGATGATCCAGCGCGATCTTGAGTCCTTCCAGAATATGGGCGCGCGCCTCGGCTTTTTTAAGTTCAAAGATGCAGCGCCGCACGACGACTTCCTTGCGGTGTTCCAGAAAGTGGTACAGCACCTTGCGCAGGGGAAGGATCTTGGGCTCTCCGTTGACAAGGGCCAGCATAATGATGCCGTAGGAGGCCTGCATACTGGTCATCTTGTAGAGCTGATTCAGCACCACATCCGCATAGGCGTCCTTTTTCAGGTCAATGGCGATGCGCATGCCGTCACGATCCGATTCGTCACGCAGATCGGAGATGCCGTCGATCTTCTTGTCCTTCACCAGCTCGGCGATCCGCTCTATCAGTTTGGCCTTGTTGACCTGATAGGGAATTTCGGTGACAACGATGCGATCGCGGTTTCCCTTCTTCTCGCGTTCCACCAGCGCGCGGGCCCGGATACAGATGACGCCGCGGCCGGTCTGGTAGGCCTGCCGAATACCCTCATGTCCCAGGATGATGCCGCCGGTGGGAAAATCGGGGCCGGGCACCAGCTGCAACAGCCGTTCGTCCTCCAGTTCCGGATCATCGATCATGGCAGTCAACGCATCGATCACCTCACCCAGATTGTGGGGAGGGATTTTGGTCATCATGCCGACCGCGATACCCTCCGAACCGTTGACCAGCAGGTTGGGGAAACGGCAGGGAAGCACCAGCGGCTCCTGCAGGGAATCATCGTAGTTGGGACCGAAATCGACGGTTTCCTTGTCCAGATCGGCCAGCACCTCGTGGGCCAGACGCGCCATGCGCACCTCGGTGTACCGCATGGCCGCCGGAGCATCGCCATCCACCGAGCCGAAATTGCCCTGCCCGTCCACCAGCGGATACCGCATGGAGAAGGGCTGCGCCAGGCGCACAATAGTATCATAAACCGCGCTGTCGCCATGCGGATGGTATTTACCGATGACATCGCCGACCACACGCGCCGATTTCTTGTACGGCTTGTTGTAGTCGTTGCCCAGCTCGTTCATGGCGAACAGCACCCGGCGATGCACCGGTTTCAGACCGTCCCGCACATCCGGAAGCGCCCGCCCGACAATGACGCTCATGGAATAGTCGAGATACGACTTTTGCATCTCGTCTTCAATGTTGATGCCCAGCTTGTCAGAATCAGCCATAAAAAATCTCTTTCATTCCAAACAGTTGTTAAGAAGCGCCATTGTAGCACAGGCCTTGCGGCAATTGCCAGCGCCCCATTTTTTCCTTAAAAAAACTTCCCGGATGAAAGCACGGAATGCCGCAGGGCAGGAATCATACCGTCCATCTTCCTAAAATTCCGGGCATTTTTGCACAACCTGTGCGGTATTATAAAACAGTTCTCCAAAGCAAGCACTCCCTTGCCAAAATCCGCCAAAGTGGGTAAGGTTTTCAAGGTTTTTTCGTGGAATTCTTTTCCTTTCTTAAACGGGAGCTCTGAAAAACAATGCCCAAACGCGACGATATTAAAAAGGTGCTCATCATCGGTTCCGGTCCCATCATCATCGGTCAGGCCTGCGAGTTTGACTACTCCGGAACCCAGGCCTGCAAAGCCCTGCGCAAGCTTGGCTATACCATCATTCTGGTCAACTCCAATCCCGCCACCATCATGACCGATCCCAACATGGCCGATGCAACCTACATCGAACCGCTCAACGTCGAGTCTCTCACCGAAATCATCAAAAAGGAACGTCCCGACGCCCTGCTGCCCAACCTGGGAGGACAGACCAGCCTCAACCTCACCAGCGCACTGGCGCACAATGGCGTGCTCGAAGAATACAATGTCCAGGTTATCGGCGTGAATCTGGATGCCATCAAACGCGGAGAAGACCGGGAAACCTTCGAGGAAACGATGGCCTCGCTGGGGATTGCCACGCCGCGCAGCGATATCGCCACCAACATGGATCACGCGCTGGAAATTCTGGAGACCATCAAGCTGCCGGTGGTTATCCGTCCCGCCTACACCATGGGCGGCACCGGCGGCGGTTTCGCCTACAATCTGGAAGAGTACAAGAATATTGTGGCGCGCGGACTCTCCGCCAGCCCGGTGGGGCAGGTACTGATCGAGGAGTCGGTTCGCGGCTGGGAAGAGCTGGAGCTGGAGGTGGTCCGCGATGCCAAAGGACAGAAGATCACCGTCTGCTTCATCGAAAATGTTGACCCCATGGGCGTGCATACCGGCGATTCCTTCTGCGTGGCGCCGATGCTCACCATCTCGAAGGAACTTCAGGCACGTCTTCAGGACTATGCCTACCGGATAGCCGACGCCATTGAGGTAATCGGTGGAGCCAATGTCCAGTTCGCCCACGATCCGGAAAGCGACCGGGTCGTGGTCATTGAAATCAATCCCCGCACCTCGCGCTCCTCGGCGCTGGCTTCCAAGGCCACCGGCTTCCCCATCGCGCTGATCTCCGCTCAGCTGGCCGCAGGACTCACCCAGGACGAAATCCCCTACTGGCGCGAGGGCACGCTGGAGAAGTACAGCCCCTGCGGCGACTATGTGGTGGTGAAGTTCGCGCGCTGGGCCTTCGAAAAGTTCCGCGGCGTAAAAGATGTGCTCGGCACGCAGATGCGGGCCGTGGGCGAAGTAATGAGCATCGGCAAAAACTACAAGGAAGCCCTGCAAAAGGCGGTGCGCTCGCTGGAAAAGGGACGCTATGGGCTGGGCTTTGTCGGGCACCTGCACGAAAAATCGCTTGACGAACTGATGGACATGCTGAGGGAGCCTTCCAGCGAACGGCACTTCATCATCTATGAGGCGCTGCGCAAGGGCGCAAGCGTCGAGGACGTGCATGCCCGCACCTGCATCAAACGCTGGTTCCTGGAACAGATGCAGGAACTGGTGCAACTTGAGGAAGAGATCCGCACATACAGGGGGAACACGCTTCCGGACGCGCTGCTTGAAAAAGCCAAACGCGACGGCTTTGCCGACCGCTACTTGGCGCAGCTGCTCGGCCTTTCCGAAACCTCCATCCGCAAACGGCGGCTGGATCTGGGTGTGGCGGAGGCCTGGGATGCGGTGCCGGTCAGCGGCGTCCACGATGCCGCCTACTACTACTCCACCTACAATGCCCCGGATACCGTGCCGGTTTCCCAGAACCGCAAGAAGATCATGGTGCTGGGCGGCGGTCCCAACCGGATCGGCCAGGGTATCGAATTCGACTACTGTTGCGTTCATACCGCCTTCGCGCTGCGCGACGCCGGATACGAATCCATCATGGTCAACTGCAATCCTGAAACCGTATCCACCGACTATGACACCTCCGACCGCCTCTACTTCGAACCCCTGACCGTCGAAGATGTGCTCTCCATCTACAACAAGGAGAAGCCGGAAGGCGTGGTGGTACAGTTCGGCGGCCAGACGCCGCTCAACATCGCCCGGCAGCTGGAAGAGGCCGGCGTGCGCATTCTGGGCACCAGCCCCGATACCATCGATCTGGCCGAGGATCGCGAACGCTTTGGCGACATCATGCGCAAACTGGGCGTTCCCCAGCCGGAATCGGGCATGGCGGGCAACGAATCCGACGCGCTGGCAATCGCCGCGCGCATCGGCTATCCACTGATCGTCCGTCCCTCCTACGTGCTGGGCGGACGGGCCATGGAAGTGGTCCACGACGAAGAGATGCTCAAGGAATACATTGCCAAAGCGGTGGAGATCTCTCCGGAACGTCCCATTCTCATCGACCGTTTTCTGGAAAACGCCATCGAAACCGAGGCCGACGCCATCTGCGACGGGACGGACGCCTTCGTCCCCGCCATTATGGAACATATCGAACTGGCGGGCGTGCATTCCGGCGACTCCGCCTGCGTGCTGCCGCCGGTCACGATTCCCCGCCGGCACATAGATACCATTGAGGAATATACCCGCAAGATAGCACTGGAACTGGGCGTGGTCGGCCTCATCAATATTCAGTACGCCATTGCCAACGACATCGTCTACATTCTGGAAGCCAACCCGCGTGCCAGCCGGACGGTGCCGCTCGTGAGCAAGGTCTGCAATATCCCGATGGCCCGTATCGCCACCCAGGTGATGCTCGGCAACAAAATCGCCGATCTGCACCTGCAGCGTCTGCCATTCGCCCATTTTGGCGTGAAAGAAGCGGTCTTCCCCTTCTACATGTTCCCGGAAGTCGATCCGGTCCTGGGTCCGGAAATGCGGTCCACCGGAGAGGTGCTCGGCATGGCAAGCGATTACGGCGCGGCCTACTTCAAGGCGCAGGAGGCGGCCGGTGCACTGTTGCCGCTTTCCGGTACAGTGCTGCTCACGGTTGCCGATCATGACCGTCCCGGCGCGCTGGAGGCGGCGCGGCGTTTCGTCGAGTTGGGCTTCTCCCTGTACGCGACCTCCGGCACCCAGGCCTTCCTCGCCGAGCATGGCATTGAGTCCACGCCGATTCTGAAGATGCACGAAGGGCGTCCCAACATCACCGACGCCATCAAAAACGGCGAGATCAACCTGGTTGTCAATACCCCGGCCGGAAAGGTCAGTGCCTACGATGATTCCTATATCCGCAAGGCGGCCATCAAATACAAGGTGACCTATATCACCACCACCGCCGCCGCCATTGCCGCCGCCAAGGGAATCGCCGCCCGCCGGCAGGGAAAAGAGAAGATCCGCAGCCTGCAGGAGTATCATCGCTAAAACGATGAGAGCAGCAAAGACGATACCCATGAAAAAGCTTTTGTTTGTTTTGATAAGCCTGATGATGTTGCCACTGGCGCAGCTTCATGCCGAAGCGCCGGTGGCGGCATCCGGTAGTGTTGCAGCCGCCCCCGCGCAGGCGCCGAATGCGCCATCCCCATCGGGGAAAAAGGCAGCCACCCAGGAAGCGGTTGCAGCGCCGCAGGGAGGAAATGAAGCGTCCGGGCCGGAAAAGGCTGGGGAAGCTTCTTCCGCGGAAAACGCGCCCACCGTTTCCGAAGGCGGGGAACCCGCATCTCCGGAGCCGGCAACTTTTGTCGGCCCAACACCATCCGAACCGTCTTCCAACGATTCGCAGACTGCATCAAAAACCGGCGAAAAGGTCTTCTCTTTCGACAAACTGCTGGATATCGCGCAAAAACTGGCCGCCTTCCCCTATCGTTCCGCTTCGGAACCGCTGCCGGATTTCTTGCGGAAAATGGATTTTGACGCCTGGCGCGACATACGTTTCCGTCCTGAAGAGGCCCTGTGGAAGGGCCAGGGGCTTCCCTTCGAGATTCAGTTCTTCCATCCGGGCTTTCACTACGATCGCCGTGTCCGGATCAACGTCTTTGACGAAAACGGGCTGACCACGCTCCAGGGCTCCAAGACTATGTTCGACTACGGCAAAAATGCCTTTGCCCAGCAAGTTCCCGACGAGATCGGCTTTGCCGGATTCCGCATACACGGTCCGATCAAGAGCGAACAGTACTTTGATGAAATCGCGGTTTTTCTGGGCGCCAGCTATCTGCGCGCCATCGGGCGTTCCCACCGCTACGGGATGCTGGCCCGCGGTCTGGCTGTTGCCAC
>JAFZPK010000101.1 GCA_017552515.1 Deltaproteobacteria bacterium
TCTGCTCATCCGGGGACAGGTCGATGGTATAGGTTTGCTCGTTATCCTCGGAATCGCTGTTCACAACTACGAATTCGATGCAGTTGTCCATGTGGTTGGGAGAAAAACCATTGAGGCCAACATAGAAATCATACCAGCCTTCGTTGTCGCAGGTGTCGTCGGTATACTCGTCCATGGCGTGCATCGGCTTGAAGCCTGCATCCGCGCGGATACGGTCGGCGATCTTGGCCAGACCATCGGTGGCCATCAGCTGGAAACCTACTGTAGGAAACCGGGCAGGATAATCGATGTACGCCTGGCCATCGCCGTACATGATCTCGCTGCCGAAGTCGATATACACGTTGTCCCGCACAAAGCCTTCTATCAAGGTCATGGCGCCACCTCAAATCTTAAAATCATACAATGCATAAGGGGTGAGCGCTCCAGTGCCGCCGACTTTGTTATAGAGCCGGTACATGGCGAAGGCGAAGGAGTAATCCTTGTTCTTTGCCGTCGCGTCCTTATACTTGTTCAGCTCCCCTAAGTCAGCGCTTCCCACATGCTTGAGGAAACGCGCCAGGTTCATTTCGCTCCGATAGGCCTGGATGAACATGGCAACGCCCCCGACAATGTTGGCGTTCAGGCTCCAGGCTTCGCCATGCCATGCCGACATGAGCAGAGACAGGGTTTCGGAATAGAGGCCAGCGTCTTCTTCAAAAATCCGCCAGAGCTTCGCCACGCAGCCGAGGGTGCATTTCGCGGCGGTGCGTCCGCTGGGCGACAGGCGGAATCCGGCGGATTCGGTGCGGCTGCGGAAATCACACGCCCGGCTATCATTGGAAAGCATAAGCGCTTTGAGCCGGGACGCCGTTGCGACTTCTTTCGATTCGCCGCGCTGGAGGGCAAAGAGATATGCCTCGTCCTCATAGGCAAGGCCATGGAACAGCATCACATCCACCATGAAGTTATCGAACTTTTTGATCTCCTTAAGCGCGGCGAGAGTGTGCGCCCCATCGAACACATAGTAATGCCCTTCCCTCTCGCTGACCTTCAGCGGGTTGACCAGGCGCGCGTCAAAATTCTCCACGATCCGCTGCACGCGTTTCAGATCGATGGGGCGCTGGTAGGAGGTGTCGCTTTCCAGCATAATGCTGGGGAGGCGGGTAAACTCATATCCGCACTTTTCATCCAGCATTCTTACAGCGGCGCTGTTTTTGTCTGCTGCGGGGGAAGTATCCATGGCCATCTGGACGGTATGGGGATTCAGCGGTTTGTTCGCCTGGCGGCGGGCGTTGCGGTTTTTACGGCTCATTTTACTTTACCTCCTCAATGTGCTTATCGAGCAGTTCTTCAGTGGTGTCAGCGATGTAATCGATCATCTGGCGGATCAGATCATTGTGTTCAGGGGTGACCATGCTGGGACGGTACTGATTGAGCGTCGCTTCAAATGAAGCGAGGTAAGCGTTCTGGGAGTGCCTGAGCAGATCCACCACATGGTCAAACATGGCGGGATCATCGGGAAGGCCCGTGCTGATGTGGGCGGTCTGGCCGTCCCTGATGCCAATGCCGGTCACAGAAGCAGGGCCGGGAAGGGACGCGGCCTTTTCAGCCTCTTTTGCTGCTTTCTTCGCGTTGTCTTCACAGTCTTTGCAGATAGTCCTGTATTCTGTGGATTTCGATGCAATCCGGAATTCGGAGAAAGGTTTTTCTTTTCCGCAGCATTCACAGACGCGGGTTTCTCCCTCATGCTCTTTGTTCATAAGATCGGTATAAGCCATGTGGATTGATTTCTTTCCACTGCGGAGCTGCTGTTTTGTCTCATCGTCAGCATTGGCGTCAATCTTTTTTACTTTCGCAATGGTATCGCGGGAAACTCCGGCAATCCTGGCAATCTTCTCCCTGGTTTCACCGGTAGAGGAACCCCCCGCAGAATTCTGCGGAGGGTCAAGGGGCTTTCCGGCCATGGAACGTTTCTTTGCTTCTCTTTTGAGCATAGGTTCAAATTTCAATGCAAGTTCACTCCGCTGATAGCTGTTCAGATTCCGCCGCGCCAGCTGATGCTCCAGCATCCAGAACATGGCGGTATCCTTATCGGCGAACTCCTTTTCATCACAGGCAAAGGGCACATTGTGTTTCCGGCATATTTCATAGCGGTTATGCCCATCCACGATAACACCGTTCCAGACAATGAGGGGCGTATCGCAGCCATCCCGCACGATGCTGTCTTCCAGCATATTGTATTCTTCTTCACTGAGGGGCGGGATCAGGTCGCGGAGGTCAGGGTCGATCTTCAATTCATATACTTTCTTTTCCATAGCGGTATTTCTCACTTTCCCGGACGAATGTCCGAACTTGTTTTGTGTTCATGAATCTACCAGCCAGTTCATCATCTGCTTGTTGGATCACCGCCATGGCGTCAGCCACGCTTTCCACGCGGCGGGCAATGCCTCCGGCGCGGTTGATCTTTTCAATGGCCCGTTTTTGGAGTTCAGTCAGCCGTCCGCCGGGGAGCTTGCATTCCATGCCAATGAACCGGCCTTTGTAGCAGATGATGATATCCGGCACACCAGAGGTGCCGTATGGCCCGCCGTGTTCTTTCCAGAAGAAAACGCCGCCGCCCAGCGAAGCCAGGTACTTTTTGATAGCGGCGACAATGTCACGCTCAAGCAAATCACACCACCTCCCGGATACGCGCCTTTACGGCGTCAAGAAGGGCTTCCTGCCCAGCAGCCTTATCATGGAGGGCGCGCATAGCCCGTTCGTCCATCGTCCCCTTTGTGACGATATGATGAATGACCACGGTGTTCTTTTGCCCCTGCCGCCATAGGCGGGCATTGGCCTGTTCGTACAATTCCAGCGACCAGGTCAGGCCATACCAGATGATGGTGCTTCCGCCCGATTGCAGGTTCAGGCCGTGGCCGGTCGAAGCGGGCTGGGTTGCCGCGATGGGAATGAGCCCGGCGCACCAATCCTTCATATCCTGTTCACTGATAAGCCTGCGCACGCCATTCGGACAATCCGGGCGGTAAGCTCCAAATCTCTGTTGGATGCGATCCAGGTCATGCTTGTACCCGTACATGACAAGCACGGGCTTCCCGTTGGCGGCTTCGATCAGATCCTCCAGCGCATCCAGCTTTTTATCATGGATAATCCTCACATTGTGAAACTCGTCGTAGCAGGCGCCGTTGGCAAGCTGGAGGAGCTTGTTGGCGAGGACGGCTGCGTTGAGCGCCAGGATATCCCCATCCGCATAGGGCAAAAGCATATCCCTTTCCATCTGCTTGTACAGTTTCATCTCCCTGGCGGAGAGCGTGACCTCCACGATGTTTTCCACCTTCTCGGGCATATTCAGATGATCGGCGGCTTTCATGGACACACAGATGTCAGAGAGTTTTTTGTAAATCGCGTCTTCGGCTCCTTCTTTCAGTTCATGCCTGTAGGGGAGCCAGCTGTTAGGGGTGGTGAAATACAGATCAATGTAGGTGCTGAACGTTCTGCCCAACCGTGCCCCTTTATCCAGTAAAAACACCTGCGGCCACAATTCTTCCAGAGAGTTGGGGGCAGGCGTTCCCGTGAGGCCGATTACCCGGCCGAACTGGCCGATGACTTTTTTCAGCGCCATGAAGCGTTTTGACCTGTAGTTTTTGAATGACGACAGTTCATCCAGCACCAGCATGTCAAAGGGGAGCTTACGCCCGGAGTAATGCCTGACCAGCCATTCCGTATTTTCGCGGTTAATGACGTAAACGTCGGCCCGTTCACCCAGAGCGCGGATTCTGTCTTTTTCGCTGCCAATAACTCTCTGCATCCTCAGCCCGGCAAGATGCCGCCACTTGGACAGTTCCGCGATCCATGTGTCACGGGCAACACGCAGCGGGGCGATGATCAGCGTCCTGTTCACCTCAAAGCTGTCATACATGAGATGCTGGATGGCAGTTAGCGTGATGACCGTCTTGCCCAGGCCGCAGTCCAGAAACAGAGCGCACTGGGGATGCAGCTCCAGGAACTGAACGCAAAATTGCTGGTAGTGATGAAGACAGCCCTCATCCAAAGCGGGAGGGCTGTTGGTAGTTGGGATCAATTCCGTATTTGTTTCGCTCATGGATACCTCCTGGACGCCGCGGCGCCCGTAGTCCAGCAGAAATCCCACGGCGGCAGCCATCTTTGAACCGAATACCCTGACTATCTCTCCATAGTCCCTTTATCGGTATCAAAGCGGGCATCTTCCGTGGGAGAAAAGCAGTCACTTGCCAAAGCCTGTAAAACGCGCTATGCCGTTAATGATTTATGCCCATAAAGCCTAAGGTCCATAAAGCCTAAGGCCCATTGTTTGCCTTTGTTTGCCTTTGTTACTGGAAACCAAAAATCCCTTACGCGCGTATATATGCGTATACAGGCGCTCTTTTTCTTTTTGTACTCGATATATACTCTATATATGGCCCATGTTACACAGTTTCAGAAGATTTTTTCTTCCTATATTAAAGCCGCCGTTACCATCTGTGAAACTGACGGCTTTCAAATAGTAACTGTTACACCCGGCTCCGCCGATCCCGGTTTCCTGGAAACAGGCGGGAGTTACAAGGATCAGGGACTGTCCTCATCCGGGCGGCTGAAGCACTTTTGCACGCCATATGCGGTGCGCTGGCTGACAGAGGTTCCATTTTTCCATCCCAGCTTGGCAAGAATGGAAAGGATCTCGTTGCGGTCCGTCTTCTTGATCGAACCGGGGTCGCGGCTAAAGCACTCCGCCCAGACCTCCATGACGCATACGGATTTGCGCTTAACGGTGCCTTCTTTATCGCCGCCATTGAA